>NZ_AXCC01000074.1:0-207927 GCF_000475315.1 Marinobacter sp. EN3 | reverse complement strand
GGGATCACCAGACGCTTACGATGAAACAACGGAGGCAGAAGATCGCGGTGTATTTGATTGGCCGGAGGACACCCAAAGTGCTGAGGATGTTGTTAAGGATGCCCGTGATCGCGTAATTGGAGCGATCCGAATTGATGATCCTGTTGGAAGGTTGCGATACCTGCAACAGCGCCGCCAGGTAGCCGCATGGTTTTCTAATGCTGCAGTGAGACGCGCAAAGGCACGACCTTATTTTGAATCTGCCCTGTTAGTGAACGCAGCGATTGTCCCCAGTAACTTTGGAGGGAAAATCAATCCTCTCAATAAATATATGAGGGAGTTGAATGGCGCGGGCCGGAAAGAGTTAGAGCGTTCGATCGCAGTATCTGAACGAAAACTAGCGGTGCAATATGGGAGTAATTTGCAGGAGGATTTGTTGGACCTTCTGCAACGCAGTTGGGTGCAGCATAGCTTGGTTGATCTCTTTACCCATGATGGTTATGACTACGCAGGAGCATTCTATTTTCTGTCCTCACTAATTCAGGAGGCGATTAAGGATCCAGAAGAATGTGATGTACTAGCTGCTAGGGTAGACGCTCGGAAATCCGGAATAGGTAAAGAGTGGTTGCAGAACCTCTGTCGCGCAGGGAGAAGCAACTTACTGTATTCGTTGCTTTTCCCGGACTTTGATGCCAATGACCTGGAGCGCTCCTACGAGCCTCAGGCGCAGCCCGATGAAAATTCAGGTGACGGCCAATTCCGAGCCAGTGAGTTGGCATCACTGGAAAACACCGACCTTCCAGAGCTAGACGTCGTTATGACTAGGGACGGACTGGAACTGGCTGCAGCAGCCGAGGCGGGTGCGTTTGCTACGGCCTTTGCCTCCAGTCTTCGGACAGGAACCCAGACCTTGCTGAGTATCCATGGCAGTCTCTGGGGCGCGGTCCAAAGTGCAAGTCAATCCCTGGTTAGTCACAATCAGCAACTCAAAGATGTCGACACCCAACTCAAGGCTGCGGAGTCGGAACTGAATCGATTGAGTCAGGAGAGGGTTGAGGCTGAAAAAGAAATCAAAGACGCACGGGTTCAAGCTGTTGATGAGCAGATCGAACAGAACCAACGAACTGAGCAGGCAAGGCAACAAGCGCAGGCACGTCTGAATCGGATAGCTATCCAAGAATCCGAGATTGATCGCCGCGCACAGACTCTTTTCACTCAGAGGCAGCGATTGTTCTCGCATGCGATCGAAGCACAGATGAAACTTTACGGGGGATGTTTTCAACAGCTCCGCGCGTCATTACCTTTACTTACCGGAAAAGTCAGGTTAGAGCGGCTTTCAAAAGCCGCTCAGAAGGGTTACTTCGTGATTGGCATCAGTGGCTTGGAGGACAGCGGCGGTGAAGGGCGAGCCGTAAGAATGTTTGGCGACATTACGGAACAAAGCGAAGGTGGGGTTCGAGCGACGGCCTCGACCAGCCGCACCCGTGCAAAGACTCAGGGAATACCTTCCAGTGTGGCAGACGATGCACTGGTCTTGGTTGTCCCAGAAAACGAACAGATTACAAAAATCCTGAAGCATCTCAATACGGCAGAGCGTCAGTACGCTAAGGCATTGAAAGAGCTGAATATCTGGGAACGTTACGCTGCCCAAGCATCTGACTTGTCTGCGGCGGCCACAGCAGCAGTGGCTCGACGGGTAGCAGGCGCTGAGGCGAAACTCGAAAAGGCGTTGAGTAATCTGGAGAAGGTTGATGGAAGTCTGGAAGCTGCAAACGATGCGTTCGATGATATCGAGACGAACAAGGCAGCTTTAGATGCTGAGGTGCGATCTCTGGACGATACGGTCCGGAAGGTAGAAGACAGACGCCTCTACAGAGTACTCAACTCACCGCTTTTGCCGACTGCTGTGATGTTGATGGAGCTGCATAATGTCACAAGTGTTACGGCTGAATTCGACAGAGATTATAGGGTAATGGGCAGTGGCAGTGCCCGTATCGCGGTTGCGAGCGCTTATTTTGATATAGCTTATGCCTCTGCAATGCTGGTCGAACGCTTTATGCACAATGTGGCTCTTGTTGAACGAGTGTCGAAAAAATTGTTGTCACGTGAATGGAACGGCCGATTTGCTCAAGCGTTCGCGAAGGTTTTTGGCGGTCCACCAACCTGGGGCAAACTCTTCGGCGGTGCAGGCGGTCTCCTGATGGCACTAGACTACGGCTTGGACGCGGAGTATCTGTATCGCATGGGTAATACTGGAGGAGCGGTGGGAGCTGGAATTGTGGCTGCAGGTGGGGTCGCATTAGCAATTGCCAGTGTTACGGGATCTACAGGACTATTATTTCTGGGGCCAGCAGGCTGGCTGGCTTTGGGTGTAGTACTGGCACTCTCTGGTACCGCCATGATGGCGTGGTTCAGTGAGGAGTCTATAGAGATATGGATGCGCCATGGACCCTTTGGGCAGATGGCGGAGAAGCCTTTTCTGAAAGAGCCGCGTGAAGCCTATTATCGTCTAATCAGTTTGTTAATGGGGGTTAGTGTCGTAATCGAGCCGAATCCTCTGCGAGGAAAGGCGCTTCGGGGAGAGTTGGACGAGCAAGACGAAAACCGGTTAACAGCTCTCCGCGAGGCGAACACAAGGTTGAGGGTGGAAAGCGCGATTCCCGGCCTGTTTAGGGAAGTTGAGATGGTAGAGGTGAAGTCTCATCTGCAATTGGTAGAGACGATGGCAGAGAGGGGGTATCTGCTAGGAGTAAGCGATATGTCTAACACAAGGGTTTTGCCAATTGCAGAGAACGAGTCGCAGGCACGTGTATTGCTCGAGGAGGAGTTTGCTGGCGGAACCTACGTTTATTTGAGTACCCCTTATACAAAAAATACTGAATCTCAGCGCTGGTTGGGAGCAGTCAATTTGACGGAAACCCGTTCATATCATTGGAATGTCCGGCTCCAATTGCAAATTCAAGCCAGAAAAGGGGAAGCGCCCATGGTCTTTCCTGCGCCTGATCCGGAAGACCCGCTGGTCTACAATAGGGATGATTTGAAGCATTCCGAACCGGACTTCACAAAAAAAGACCGCCCGTTCTGGTATGACGAAGAGGTCCGTTATTATGGATAGAGCAAGGAACGCTTCGTCAGCTGATGGCGAGTATTACGGTGCCAATGCTTACCATCCCGAATCAGTACCCGATCAATCTATTCAGCTTCAAGATTTAAATCACTCCGAGCTGGCGCGCTCGGCTAGCTTTCGATTGCCTTGGGGAACCACCCAAGACGTGATGCCGTCAAATCTATTTGCCCGTTGGCGGCCAGAGGCTCTTCGAAGAATCGAAAAGCGCGAGGATCTGCTTGCTGAAGCGGGTGACCAAGGTCAGTTGGATCATGAGAGCATTTGTTATGCGCCGTTGGCTTTCCGGTCGAAGCTGGTTAATGCGTTTGAACTATACGGCAAAGCGTTCTTCTGGGTCTCGATACCGCTTGTTCTGGTAGTGTATCTGGTGGAGTTAAGTCATGCCTCGTCCAACGAGTCTTGGCTTACCGTATTGTTAGGCTTCTGGAATTTTGCGCTGGTTTTAATGGGCATTCCTGCCTGTATGTGGCTGTCAGCGACAATTGCTTTTACCTTCTTCCCGCGATGGTGTGTCAAAGCTGGGCGTGGTCCCGAGTGGGAACTTAACCGTCGAACTGGAATGGTTCGTACTTGGCACTATAGGCGTAGAATTCCGTTGTTCTGGAACTATCAGGAGACCGTCACTGAGACTCCGTTTTATGAATTTGATGGCTGGGTGGCCGGCGGTGCGACACAGTATGGGCCCAGGTTTGACTTCATCTTGTGTCACCGATATAGCAAGCTCAAGGTTCATATCGGAGACATCCTGTTAGGTTGGCACCAATCTCCTCGTCCATGCTACGCACTCTGGGATTTCCTCCAAAACTATATGGATGTGACGCGGCCATTACCTGAATTCCCAGTGCTGGAGCCCCATCGACACAAGGATCCTGTGACCGCCGAACATGATAGTGAAGCTGGCCGTCCGGAACGTTATTGGCGGGACATGGATGACAAAACCTTCCAACAAAAAGAAGACGAGATGCTCGGTCGGGTTTTGCGCATCAACACCGAACAACGCCCAAACCTGATGGCCAAGAAGGTGCGATATGCGCACATGACGCCGGAAGATATGTTGGCCTATGGCCGTGGTTCACGACAATCTCGTCAGCGTCGAGCAAAATCCGGATTGAAGAAAGAGCCCATCCGGAGTGTTCCTTCAGATTAGTAAGTGGCGGTTTCCGAGCCTGCGTATCACGTTGCGCAACAAGAACTATATGGATATGAGCCTACACTCACCCCGGGAGGAATTTAATGTCTCTGAGCCCGGATTCAAAGGCCGTAGCAAACTCGCGGGTTCCACCTTGGCGAGTTATTACTGCTCCTATGCTTATCGCCCTGACGCGATTCCCGAGCAAAGCAATCAAACTCAGGAATTGAACCGAACCGGATTAGATCGCTCAGCCAGCTTACGTTTACCGTGGGGTAATACCCGTGAAGTGATGCCGCCCAACTTCATGTCAAGAAACCCACCCAAGAAGTTGCGGCGACTGGAGAAAAAAGAGGATCTGGCAGAGAAGTACGGTCTTCACGTTGAGAGTAATCATGAATGCTTCCGGCATGCACCATTGGCTCTCCAGGCTCGATTAGTGAGTATAATTAGTGTTACAGGTGCGTTATGGGCCTATATTGTTTCTCCATTCGCTTTTTTTATGTTGGTCTTAATAACCTTGTTTGGTGAACGTGAAAGGAACTGGTTAGACTACTCTCTGGACCAAGCGCTGCCCTATTTGATTTTTCTTGGAGGCGGCTGGATTCTCATTTTGATCGCAGATCTGGCCTTCCGCCTCTTCCCGAAATGGCTTTTACGGAATGGCCGAGGCCCCGAATGGGAATTCAACCGTCGAACCGGCATGATCAAGGTCTGGCAATACCCGAAAAAGTTTCCTTTTCTCCCCAGAAAGCCTCCGGTGGTGGTTGAAAAACCCTTCTACGAATTCGATGCCTGGTGCTGTGCGAGGGTGGACCGTTTCGGTAGTTTGTTTGATCTGGTGCTCTCTCACCGATACAGCAAGCTGGACGTTACCGTTGGCGATCTTCTCGGCGCCCACGGCAGTCCCACCATGTGTTACGCCTACTGGGATTTCATTCAGAACTACATGGATGTCACAAAGCCGTTGCCGGAACTGCCCATGCTGGAGCAGTATCGACACCTTGACCCGACCACCGCAAAGCACGACCAGGCGACGGGCCGTCCGTCACGTTACTGGCGGGATATGGATGATAAAACCTTCAAGCAGAAAGTGGACGACATGTTTACCGATGTCTCCATCATCGATACCACACGCAGGCCCGACCTGATGGCGGAAAAGCTGAATTATGCGTCCTGACTTGTGAACCGGGGGCGTCCATGGCCAATCAGGTAGGACGGCGCTTGTGACTACCCGGTCAAAGTTCCCAAACCCATCATCGGGTAGACTACTCCTTCGAAAGTTGTCCAAAGCATTATTCGAAAAGGAATTCAGTTATGGCTCGCAGGCTTCTCATCTCTTTATTTCTGCTATCCCTTGGTCCGTTTTCTCACGCTGCCGTCTACCAGTGGACAGATGCCAACGGTCAGACCCATTTCGGCGATCGCCCCCCGGCGAAGGCCAGTTCCAAGGAAGTGCGCGTCAATGCAGCGCCGGCCCAGGCTGATGCCACAGTCCGTGACCGGCAGCAGAAAATGACGGAGTTCCTGGAACAGCAACAGAAGGAGCGGGAGGAGCGTCAGGCCAAAGAAGCGAAAGCCCGGCAACAGGCCGAAAAGCAGGAGGAGCTATGCAGGAATCTCCAGGCCCGTCTCAAGCACCTGGAGAGTGTTTCGACCTTCTACGATATCAATGAGAAGGGTGAGCGGGAGTACGTGTCTGAGGAAGAAAATCAGCAGATTCGGGACCGTTTCCGCGCCAAGGTTAAAGAAACCTGCGGCGAGTAGGTACCTATTGCGATTAACCGGCAAGGCTACCGGTTAATCGCAGCCTCCGGCTGATTCAGCATCGCAATCAGCGGATTCTTCCGCAGCACATAATCCCGCAACAGGTAGCCCAGCAGTAACCCCAAGCCAAAGCCACCCAGATGCGCGGCCCACGCCACACCGCCCTGGGCGGTGAACATCCCGAACAGGTTTATCAGGCTCCAGATCAGGAAGTACCAGTGAGGTGCGAGTTTCTTCTGGTAAACAATGATCATGAAGGTAAGACTGGCGTGCCGGAACCACATCAGGTAGAGACCGAACAGGGCAGCGATGGAGCCACTGGCCCCGACCAGCAGCAGAGGGCCCTGGCTGGCATCGAACAACAGCAGTTCCGCAAGGGCCGCCATAATGCCGGCAAACAGGTAGAGTGCCAGGAAGGCACCATGCCCCAGCGCATCTTCCAGGTTGTCGCCGATAATCCACAGAAAGTACATGTTCCCGACCAGGTGCATCAGGCCACCGTGCACAAACTGATAGCTCAGCAACTGAAGCACAAAATGTGACGGGCTTTGGGTGTCGGAGTTCAATCCCAGGTTTACGAAGATCCACTCATTAGCCTCAGGGGACAGCGCTCCAACACCAAACACCAGGGCACAGAGGAACACCAGGGTTCGGGTAACCCAGGGGGTGCGGTGGGGTTTTACGTTGTATTCCACCGGCATGGCGGTCAGGAACTGGAACAGCCAGGATTTCCAGCTCACCTTCTGGTTCAGGTCTTTAAGGGCCTGCTTCAGTTGCGGCGACTGCATTACCTGATCAACTTCATGTTTGTCGAGCCAGACGCCGTCACAGCCGGGGCAGCAGTCAATTTCCGTGGTGTAGTGAGCCAGCAACTGGTAGTGGGTCATGGGCACGCGACACCGTCGGCAAAGCCGGTCGCTGGTGCGAAGCGCGGGGCCGAGGTGCTGCTCGTGATCGTACTGGTCTACGCCGTCATGATGCTCGGCAATCGCCTGATTTAACGCGCCATCTTCAAACCATAGCCCGTGGCACAGGCGGCAGTCGAATATGGAGGGATGGCTGGAGGAGTCCAGGCTTGCGGTATTGCAGGCCGGGCACTGTCGATAGCGGTTTCTGGGCATGACGTCCTTTTCCTGGTAAAGCGGTTTCTGAAGCGCCTGGCGATTACTGGTCCGAGGCAGTCAGATACTGCCTGGCAAATCCCTGCAACTCCTCCGCCACGCGCTGGCGAATAGCGGCACGATCCTGCGGATCCAGTTCGTACTTGCGTGCCAGCAGTTCAAAATCCTCGTCTTTGAGGGTTACCGTCAGTCGCGGGCGGGCACGGCCTTTACGGTAGGGCAGGTGGAGCACTTTGCGCACCATGTCGGCGGTCGTCATATCCTGCATGGCCGCCGACACGCGAAACGCGCGCTGGATATCGTTGGACAGGTCGAAGGCCATCTGTACCGCCTGAACGGCCTGTTCTTCTCGGGACCAGTCCTGTTTCTTCGCCATGGGGTTGCCTGTGAGAGCGCCTTCGAGGTGCTTGAGTGAGCGCCCCGATTTCGGGGCGCTCAGGGTTTACGGGTTTGCGTTGCCGCCCTTGAGGCGTGCCAACACATCGTTGACGGCATCCTGTTCGCCATCAATGCCGGCGGCTTTCAGTTTTTCGTCCAGATCTGCGCCGGTCAGCTCTTTTTCCAGGGTGGCGCTGGCGGTCTGGCGGTCTTCTTCCCGGGCCTGGCGCTCGCGAATCCGCTCCAATGTCTCTTTCGCGGTGCTCAGGGAGGACTGCTGGCTGTTGATGTTGGTGTCAATCTGCGCGGTGGTGCGTAGCACCCGCTCGTTGGTCTTCACTACGTGCAGTTCCCGGCGGTAGTCGGCCAGCTGTTTCTCGGCTTTCTGAACTCGCTCTTTCAAGCCCACAATGCGCTGTTGCAGCAGTTCCCGGGTTTGGGTCAGCTCCGAGGCGCGGCGCTCATGGCCAACAATTCGCTCGGCCACTTCTCGGGCCAGATCTTCCTGGCCAGCCGCGATGGCTTTGCGGGCATCGTCTTCACGCTTGGCGGCGCTGTCCTGCTCGGTACGGATCTGTCGGGCCAGGGAGGCCGCTTCGGCCATCAGTGACGCCAGCTCCTGCTTGGCCTGTTTCAGCTCATGCTCGGAATCGCGCAGTTCCTGTTCCAGAATCCGGTTGCCCTGGCCGTCGACAACGGCTTCACCCAGTTCGTTCACACCCCCGCGCATGGCGGTCAGGATTTTTTTAAGTACGGTTCTCATGTCTCAGCCCTCACTCAAGCCAGGTAGTCTTCAAAAGTCTGTAACAGGTCGATGGCATTCTCGGCGAGGGTTACCAGTTCCTGCATGATCTCGCTGGTGCCGGACGTGGGGCTCAGTGCGCCATAGACCACATAGTGCTGGCCGGTTTTGCCAAGAGAGCTTAAGGGCATGGGAACACTGATGCGCAACATGTTTTCATGCAGCTCGTTCAGACGTTCCGGGGCCAGTTCCTGTTCGTCGAAAAGGTACGCAAGGCACAGAATCTGGGTGTCGGTTACGGTAATATACACCGGTGTTTCTTCGGCGCCGGACACGATCACCTGCAGCACCGGTTCTTCGCCGGCAATGGGCATGACATCGAAGGTTCGGCCAGCATGGGTGGCGTCACCCAGGGCCAGGGTGAGAGATTGGGTATCCACGAATAGCTCCTTCCTGTGGCGTTGAATCGGTTCGGCCGATCCGGACGAACCTTGTCCTGTCGCTTGACATTTTATGTCAATAATCCGAGTCTATACCTCGCAATTAAACATTTGCAAGAAATAGTTTGTTTACGTTATAAACAACTCGTCAGTCTGACACGGACTGTCGCCCAGTGGATTTACCAGAACGGATGTCTGGTCGCGTATGGATACATTCTTTGCAATTGCCTTCTCCTTCCCCACGGTCATTTTTTCCGTATTGCTGTGCGTGGCCATCGTTTACTGGCTGATTTCCCTTGTGGGTCTGGGCGATATCGAGGCCGATGGCGATATTGATGCCTCCGGCGACTTCTCCGGCCTGATGGTAACCCTGGGGCTCCAGGGTGTCCCGCTGCCACTCGTGCTTACCCTGTTGTTCCTGATTGCCTGGTTGGCGAGCTATTTTGCGGAGCTGTTGCTCGGTGCACTGGTGCCTGATGGTTTCCTGCATGCACTTTTCGGCCTGGCGGTCATCGCCGGCGCTCTGGTGATGAGTGTTCTGGTGACCGCGGTTGTTATCCGCCCACTGCGGCCACTGTTCCGGCGGGCGTATTTACCCCCGCTTCAGAAACGTATTATCGGTACCGCTTGCGTGATTACCTCAGCAACGGTTACGGAAACCAAAGGCCGGGCAGAAGCGATTCTGGACGGTGCCCATCTGGTGCTGCAGGTCCGCAGCCATACGCCTTTGGCGCATCGCGAGCGCGCGGTGCTGATCGAACATATTCCGGACAAGAACGCCTGGTGGGTGGTTCCGGAAGCTGAATTCCTTGCCGGCGAATCGGCCGGTTAATCCCCGCACCTACTCCCTTCAATCAGCGCAGGAGAATGACTAAATGGACTTATCTTGGATGATGCCAGCAATCATGACCGTCGGGGTCCTGGTTCTGCTGATACTGGGCATACTGGCCCTGTTCAAGGCGTTTTACCGCAAGGTGGACCAGGGCCAGGCCCTGATCGTGAACGACCTGTCGCCCACGCCCAAGGTGTATTTCACCGGGGCCATGGTGCTGCCGGTTATCCACCGCGCCGAGACCATGAAAATCTCGGTCATTACCCTGGAGCTTAACCGTACCGGCAAGGAAGGGCTGATCTGTAAGGACAACCTGCGGGCCGACATTACCGTTGCCTTCTACCTGCGGGTGAATGAAACCCAGGAAGACGTTCTGCGCGTGGCCAAATCGGTGGGTGTGGGCCGTGCCTCAGACCGGGATGCCGTGAACGAGTTGTTCAATGCCAAATTCAGTGAAGCGCTGAAGACCGTTGGCAAGAAGCTCGAGTTCATGCAGCTGTTTGAGGAGCGTCAGCGCTTCCGCGATTCCATCGTCGAGACCATCGGGGAAGACCTGAACGGTTACGTGCTGGAAGACGTGGCCATCGACTACCTGGAGCAGACGCCGAAGACCTCGCTGGATCCGAACAACATCCTGGATTCCGAGGGCATCAAGCGGATTACCGAAATTACTGCCCTCCACAACGTGGAAACCAACCGTCTGGAGCGGGACCAGGAGCTGGAAATCCAGCGCAAGAATGTGTCGGCCCGGGAAGCGTCGCTGGAACTGGAACGCAGCCAGGCCGAAGCCGAAGCGCGCCAGCGCCGGGAAATTGAAACCCTGCAGGCCCGTGAGACTTCGGAAACCGAGCAGGTGCGTGAGCAGGAGCGGGCCCGTGCCGAAGCCGCTCGCATCAAGACGGATGAAGAACTGGCGATTGCGGACGAAAACAAGCAACGCCAGATTGAAATGGCCATGAAAGCCCGCGAGCGTGCGGTGCAGATTGAAGAAGTGCGTATTCGCCAGGCCCGGGAGCTCGAGGATGTTAACCGTGAGCGGGCGGTGGAAATCGAGCGCATTGGCATGGAAAAGGCGCTGGAAGAAGAACGCAAGGAAATTGCCGATATCACCAGCCAGCGTATTGCCGTTGAGCGCAACGTGGCGGAAGAGGAAGAGAACATCAAGGATGTTCGCAACCGCTCCGAAGCAGACCGCCTGAAGGTGAAGAAAGTGGTGGCGGCTGAAGCCGATGCCGAAGAACTGAAGCTGAAAGATGTAAAAGCGGCCGAGGCGGCGTTTGAGCGCTCCAAGCTGGAAGCCGAGCAGATTCGGGTCACCGCCCAGGCGGAAATGGATGCAGCTGAGAAGAAATCGGTGGCTGATGAGAAACTGGCCCGTGGTCGCCAGGCTATGGCCGCGGCCGATGGCCTTGCCGAAGCGCAGGTCAAGGAAGCTCAGGCGTCTGCTATCCGGGCTGATGGTCTGGCCCGCGCCGAGGTCAAATCGGTTACCGCCAAGGCCGATGAAGAAGCCGGCATGGCCGAGGTTCGGGTGCTTGAGCAGCGTCTGGAAACCGAAGCCATGGGTGAAGAGAAACTGGGTGTTGCCAAGGCCGATGCCCGTAAGGCTATGGTTCTGGCCGAAGCCGAAGGTGAGCAGCGCATGGGCCACGCCAAAGCCGAAGCCCGCGAAGCCATGGCCAAGGCCGAAGCGGCTGGTCTGGTTGAGAAACTCAAGGCCTACGATGGCATGTCTGAGGAATCCCGTCACTTTGAAGAGTTCCGCATGAACCTGGAAGTTCATGAGAAGGAAGTGATGGCCCAGATCGACGCCCAGAAGGCTGGCATGCTGGAAAATGGCCGGGTTATGGCTGCTGCCCTGAAAGACGCCAAGTTCGAAATGATCGGCGGCGACGGCGGCATTTTCGAGAAGTTTGCCCAGGGCCTTGGCTACGGCAAGAGTGTTCAGGGCGTGCTGGACAAGTCCCCCTCGCTGCAGGCGGCGCTCTCGAACATTGCCGGCCGGGTTGCAGGTGAAAAGCCTAACCGCAGTTCCGAGACGGCCTGATAAGGCCGATGGCTCCCGGTACCGGACCCAAGGTGCCGGGAGTGCTTTCCCCTAACCGCATTCCCCTCTTTGGTTCAGGATGATTTGGTATGTCGACGGATCGCACCGAGCTCGAAAGCATTGTTCAGGAAGGTTCAGCCTTTGAAACCATCAAGCGCCGGCTGAAAGAGCAGGGCGGCCAACTGCGTGAGCAGGTGTCCGGGCTGAACCAGGCCCGCGAAGAGATCTTTGGCAGTGCCGGCATGAACGTGCTGGGCCGGGCCCGGGTGCGAACCGAAAACAACGCCATCGCCCGGGATGTGGTGCGTCTGGGCGACAAGCTGTTGTTCGGTTTCAATCTGCAGCTGGGCTTGCGCAAGACGCTGGTGATTGAAGATGTGTTCAGGCTGTACCACCTGAACGACGGCGACAGCGGGTTCGAGATGACCGAAGCGGCCATTGAGGGTTCGTTTCTCAAGGATGAACGCTTCGCCACCGACTTCCGGGAACTCCAGCAGTACTACAACACCGCCACGCTGTCGCAACTGGTGATTCTCAAAGGCATGTTGCTGATGGCGTTCCGCATCGGTGACAAGCTTGATGATCTTCGGGTGTTTCGCTGGGAACTGAAGCCCGATGGTGAGGTCAGCCGCTACATTGATAATCGCGGCGAGCGCGATCTGTCTTTCCCGGAACGTTTCAGTTTTCCCTGGAAAACCGTGGGCCGCGACAGCCAGGTTCAGGGCCGCTCTCCGCACCTGAACATCGCCGACACCCTGTTTGTGGATAACCTGCGGGGCAACATTACTTTCAAGGTGGAGAACAACACCTCCACCGGCGAAGGCATCTACTCGGACCCGGTGGAGTCCGATTCCCAGTCACTGGACGACGCCAGCTTCGATTTTGCCGATCTGGGCGAGATTCTGCTGGTGCGGATTCTGCCGTTTAACGAAGAACACTGGCGCTACTACCTGTTCAACCGCACCGAGCGCAAGATCGAGCGGGTTGACGCCATGGCCGGTTCCGTCGCGTCGCTACCGGACAATCACGGCCTGATTTTTCCGTCGGGTTATTACCTGAGTACCGGCGAGCTGAAAACCTTCCAGATTCCCGACGGGGATTTCCGGCTCAAGCGTACCTTGCGGGCCCCCAACGGCGAAGACATGCTGTATGTCTTCTTCGAACAGCGCACCGGTCAGGTGATCCTGTTCCGCTACAACCTGATTCGCAAACAGGCGGATGTGCCACTGATTGGCCACGGTTACGCCCTGTTCGAAAACGGGCATTTGGTGATTTTCAATGCCGACAAGGAACCTACGCTGGTGCACCCGTTGCAGGTGTGGGAAACGCCGTTCACTTCTGAAAGTTTCCACGCTGCGGCGAACGTCGCCAACGATTCCGAGCTGGCGCGCATTGGCAATCCCGAGCTGGTGCGGGGAATTGCCGAGCTGAATACGGTGGTTACCCTGGTGGAGGGCGCCAGCGCCAGTGAGCGGCATTTCACCAACCTGATTCGTACCGTGGACCGTATTCTGGATCAGTTTTTCTGGCTGTCAGCGCGCCAGGAAGAAGCCCTGTTTGCCGGGTTAAACCAACAGCTCAGCACCATCCGAAGCACCGCAGAGCTGGTGCTGGATGAGTATGAGAAAGTCCAGAGCATTCGCGCCCAGACTGAAGCTGCCATTACCGAGGTCGCTCAGGACCAGGGCGCGTTGATGCGGGACCTGAAACCGGATAGCTGGAAAGCACCGGATCAGTTTGTCAGTTACCTGGCACGTTTGCGCGATCATCGCGGCCGGGTGCGAACCCTCAATGATCGGCGTTACGCCGACAAAGCCCGTATCGACACTCTTGAAGAGGAGCTGGCCGAGGCTGAGGACCGGCTGACCGAGCGCACCTTCCGTTTCCTGGCGTCGCCGGAGGCGCTGGATGGCTACCGCCAGACCCTGACCGAGTTGCAGACTGCGCTGGCCGAGGCCGACAGCCGGGATGCCCTGAAGAAGATTGTCGATCGCTATCGGGAATTGACCGAAGGCCTGGACATGATCCAGGGCATGCTGGCGTCCATGGGCGGTGACGATGCCGCGCTGGAAACGGCGATCACCGATAACATCTCGGGCATCTACGCGACCATCAACCAGCAGCGTTCCGAAGCGGAAATCCGGCTGAAAGAGCAGGGCAGTGCGGAAGCCCGGGCCCAGTTTGCGGCTCGTATCCGGCTGTTTGAGCAGAGCCTGGCGAACGGCGTCAGCGCGCTGTCGGATGTGCGCGAATGCGATGGTCTGATGACCCGGATGCTGGATCAGCTGCAGGAGCTGGAAAGCCAGTTTGGCGAATATGACGAGTTCCTGGCGGCCATTCTGGAGCAGCGCGAGAACGCCCACGAGAGCATCGAGGCACGGCGCCAGCAGCTCCAGGATCAGCAACAGCGCCGGGTAACCACGCTCACCGATGCCGCTGCCCGTATTCTCAAGAACCTGGGCCGCCGTACCGAACGTTTCAGCAGCCCTGAAGAGCTGCATGCCTTCTTCGCCTCTGATGCCATGGTTAGCCGGTTGCGCAGTATGGCCGGAGAGTTACGGGAGCTGGGCGCCGCCATGGAAGCGGACGATTGCCTGGGCCAGCTCAAAGCGGCTCAGGACACGGCTCTGCGCAGCGTTCGGGACAAGGCCGATATCTTTGAGGATGGCGGTGCCGTTATCCGGCTGGGCAAGCACAAGTTCAGCGTTAACCAGCGGGAGCTGGATCTGACCCTGATTCCCCGGGACGATCATGTGCTGCTGCACCTGACCGGAACCCAGTATTACGAGCGCCTGGAGGAGCCCGAGCTGGACCGCCTCCGGGGCTACTGGAACATGAGCCAGCCTTCGGAATCCGACCGGGTGTACCGGGCGGAGTATCTGTCGGCACTGGTAATCGATGAGTTCCGCAAGGCCGGAGACCTGCCGGTTAACGTCGCGGATCTGGATGAACTGACCGGTTACATCCGCAAGTTCGCCTCGCCCCGATACCGGGAGGGCTACGAAAAAGGCATCCATGATCACGACGCAGCGCTGATTGTCAGTACGCTGTGGCCGGCGATTCAGAACGCCGGGTTGCTCCGTTTCAGCCCCAGGGCGCGGGCACTGGCCATGCTGTTCTGGGCCGGGTTAAGCCAGCAACAGAGCGCGGGCCAGCAACTGCGTTCCCGGTGCCTGTCTGCCGGCATCCTCAGCCGCATGATGCAGTCCGATGAGCTGCTGGAATCCCTGCAACAGGAACTGGAACCGCAGCTCGCAAACTTTGTGGGAGAACAACAATTGAGCCTGGCCGGGCCGGGCAGCGATGGCCGCAGCCTGGTGCATTCCGCAGCGCAGTACCTGGTACGGCAGCTGGCGGAAGAATCCGAAGCCTTCGATATCACTCGCTATGCCGGGGATCTGGCAACCGGCTTTGTCGAGGCACTTAAACGGGATAACCAGTTTGCCCAGTATCAGCAGGCACTGGAGGTCGTGACCGATCAGCCGGCTGCTCGCTGGAGCATCACCAGCCACTGGTTGAAAGCCTGGATGGCCAAGACGGATCAGCAGCATCTGCTGCACTATCTTCCGGAGGCCGTGGTCGTACTGAACGTGGGCGAAACGGTGAAAACCTCGGTTCGCAGTGTCGAACTGGCGTTCCAGATTGAGGGTCTGCTGGGCCAACACCCTCGCATTGAAGAGCGCACGCTCAGTCTGCAACTGGATGAATTTGACGAGCGTCTGCGATATCACCAGCAGGAGATCATTCCTGGCTGGCAGCAGTTGCAGGAGGTGCGGCAGCAGGTACTGGAGAAATGGCGTGGCCAGTTACGGCTGGACGAGTTCCGGCCCCGCCCATTGTCGTCGTTCGTACGTAACAAGCTGATCAGCGAGAGTTACCTGCCGATCATTGGCGATAACCTGGCCAAGCAGATGGGCACGGCGGGTGAAGACCGCCGCACCGACCAGTCCGGGCTGCTGATGATGATCTCGCCGCCGGGCTACGGTAAAACCACGCTGATGGAATACGTGGCCAACCGCCTGGGTCTGATCTTCATGAAGATCAACTGCCCGAGCCTGGGTCACGACGTGATGTCGCTGGATCCGGAGAAGGCGCCCCATTCCACCGCCGAAGCGGAGCTGATCAAGCTCAACCTGGCGCTGGAGATGGGCAACAACGTGATGTTGTATCTGGACGATATCCAGCACACCCACCCCGAGTTCCTGCAGAAGTTTATCTCCCTGTGTGACGGCACGCGCCGCATTGAAGGGGTGTGGCGCGGCAAGACCCGCACCTACGACATGCGTGGCAAACGTTTCTGTGTGGTGATGGCGGGTAACCCCTACACCGAGAGCGGCGAAGTCTTCAAGGTCCCCGACATGCTCGCCAACCGGGCCGACATCTATAACCTGGGTGACGTGCTCTCGGGCATGGAGCATGCCTTTGCGCTGTCCTACATCGAGAACAGCCTGAGCTCCAACCGGGTGCTGGCACCGCTGGCCACCCGGGGCATGGCGGACTTTTACCGGTTCGCCGATCTGGCCGAAGGCAAAACGGTGGCGGATTCGGACTTTGAACACGACTACAGCGCCGCCGAGCGCGATGAAATCGTTGCCCTGTTGAAGAAAATGATCCGGGTGCGGGAAACCGTGTTGCGCGTCAATCAGGCTTACATTGCCTCCAGCGCCCAGGCAGAAGCTTACCGCACCGAGCCCACCTTCAAGCTGCAGGGCAGCTACCGGAACATGAACAAGCTGGCGGAAAAGCTGTCGCCGGTGATGAGTGACCAGGAACTGGAAGCCCTGATTGATGACCACTACCAGGGCGAGGCTCAGCTGCTGACCTACGGCGCCGAAGAAAACCTGCTCAAGCTCAAGCAGATGCGCGGCACCATGAACGACGAAGAAGCGGCACGCTGGCAGGCCATCTGTGAAGAATACCGCCGCCGTCAGCAAGCCGGTGGCGACGAGGAAACCGGGGTGAAAGTGGTTCGCCAACTGGGGCTGATCTCGGAACATCTGCAGCAACTGGGGCAACAGCTGGTTGCCGGACTGGACAGCGGAAAACACCCGGAACCCGATCTGGATAAAGCTCTGAGCCAGCTGTCCCGTTCCCTCGAAACCGGCCTCACCGAAGGCCTGCAATCGGTACAGCTGAATCCCGCTGTCACCGTCAACCTGGACAGCCCGCCCCAGGTGGGCGACGCGCTGATGGCCTTCGCCCGGATCTTTGAAGAATCCATTGTGCCGCTGGTGAAAACCATGGATGGCAAGCTGGACCTGGATCTGAAAACCCAGAGTGACATGAGCCGTGTGTTGCGAGTGATCCGGGAGCTGCAGGAGCGTTTGCTGGCCGGTTGACCACATTGATACCGGGGGCGAATGTCTGGATCGCCCACCCCGGTATCAATGCGTTGGCTTTACTGAGGGATGGTCTGTCCTGAAGACCGGCGCAACTGCTCCATAGCGCCAAGACTGGTAAATACTTCCAGGCTACTGACCGGGCTGGCGCCTGCGTCGGCTCCGACATAGTAGTCCGGCATGTCGATGGTTACGTCCTTCAGGGCCGGGTACATTACCTGGGCGATATCGCGCTGGATTTCGGCCATATAGATATCCCGGGCGGCCTGTTTGGCCAGCAGGTGTGCCTTGGCGACTTCGGCTTCCGCCAGGCCTTGCTCACGAATGGCTTTTGCAGCGTAGGTGGCGGCTTCGGCATTGGCTTTCTGGATGTCTCTCTCAGCAACCGAGATTTCCAGCTGCTTCTGTTTCTCCAGCACGGCTACGGCCTTTTCTTTCTCTTTGCGGACGGTTTCCAGTTCTGCCTGCTGACGCTCCATTTCCACTTCTTTCTGCTTGGAAATAATGGCCAGTTCTTTGCTGCGCTGGGCGTCCTGGATGGCCCGGGCCTTCTCGATCTCTTTTTCCAGCTGCGCGGTTTTGGCTTCGGCGCGGGCGGTTTCCTGGGCCTGGATCGCGGTAATCCGCTTGGCGACCAGGTCCTTCTTTTTCACCAGCAGCTCATCCAGTCGCTTCTCGGGCAGCGGACGACCAATGGTCACCTGGCGTACCTGAATGCCATAAGCATCCAGCGGGTTGGCAATGCGCTTGGCTTGGCCGGCGCTGTCCTGCAGGATGATGTTCTTCCAGACCAGCTGCACTTTCCGCTCCAGCCGGTCGCCGTCGTCATTGGTTGAAGATACGGCAGCCAGGTCGGTCTGCTCCACTTCCACCTGCTGTCGCTCGGTTTCGTAAAGGCCATTCTGCAACTGGTCTTCCAGTTGAACCTTGAACTTGTTCAGACCACCCTGGAAGAACTCTTCGCCGGTGTACTGGGTGGCGGTCACTACGGTCACGTTTTTGGCGTTCTTGATCAGCAGGGAATCGATCAGGTTGTCGTAGCTGCGGAACTCACGATGCATAGCCACAATCTTTTCGGGATCTGCTGACAGTCGGAACCGGAAAGTGGCCGGAATCCGGGCGGTGTAGGTGTCAGCGAACTGCACTTCCACTTCGCCCAGCTGGCGGGTGGATTTGATCTTTTCACCGCTCTCCTGGTTACCGAAACTCAGGGTCATGGCCTGATTGTAGGTATAAACGTTTGAGAAGAACGGCACTTTGAAGTGCAGGCCGGGCTCGGTGAACACGCGGATGGTGCCAAACAGGGTGTCCTGAACCACATAGGTGTAGCCCAGCTCCGTGGTAAAGAAGGAAGACATGGCCAGGAAGACCGCGAACAGCGAGCTTGCGATGGCCAACAGATATTTTTTCAGATTATTCAGAACAGCAGAGAGCATTTTCTCTGTCCGTGAGATTGCCGGGGCGTCCATTCGATACTCCAGATGGGTTCTTGGGGCGGCCGAATGTACCGGAATGTCGTAAATAGTGTGTAGGAAGATCAGTCAGATCCTTGTAGGAAAAGTCTGCATATGAAGAGAAGTTGATCGGCTGGTCAAAAAAACGTCATGCGGTGGTCATGGCTCTTGTGAACACTGACGCTGCAGTATCATTCATTTCACAAGGAGCAGGTTATGAAGTTACGCGTTATCGCAAGTGTGGTGTTGAGTACTCTGATGGCCGGAGCCGCCAATGCCACACCGGGCTGGCATGATGAACGTCAGTGGATGCCGCCTGGGCTGGAAAAGGCATGGCACGATCACCAGGGGCATAAAGGTTGGTACAAGTATCAGGGCAAGCCATCGGTTCAGGTGGGCGCGAGGCCGTACTGGTTGGTTGAGGATATGGATGACGGCCCGCTCAAGGAACGTCTCAAGAGCTGTGACGTGCGCAACTTCCAGGCTACGGACTTCTCGATTGGCCACCGGGGAGCGCCCCTGCAGTTCCCGGAACATACCCGGGAGTCCTACATCGCCGCCGCCAGGATGGGCGCTGGCATTCTGGAGTGTGATGTTGCTTTCACCAAGGATCGCGAGCTGGTGTGTCGCCACGCCCAGAATGATCTGCACACCACCACCAACATTGTCACCATTCCGGAATTGAACGCGAAGTGTACCCAGCCGTTCGTCCCTGCTGATCCGGCATCCGGCACTCCGGCCAAGGCTGAATGCCGGACCAGTGACATCACCCTGGCGGAGTTCAAGACCCTCGAGGGTAAGATGGACGCCTACGATCCGATGGCGACCACACCGGAAGAGTATGTCGGCGGCACTGCTGACTGGCGCACCGATCTGTATGCCAGCCGGGGCACCTTGATGACCCACCGCGAGAGTATAGAGCTGTTCAAGTCACTGGGCGCCAAGTTCACACCGGAGCTTAAAACGCCAGTGGTCGATATGCCGTTTGAGGGCGAGTACAGCCAGCGGGACTACGCCCGTCAGATGATTCAGGATTACATCGACGCTGGCATTAACCCGAAAGATGTGTGGCCGCAATCGTTTAATCTGGACGACGTACTCTTCTGGGTGAATGAAATGCCGCGCTTTGGTGAACAGGCAGTGTTTCTGGATCAGTCGCCGATCACGCCGGATACAGAGTCTCTGGCGCACATGGAAAGCCTGAAGTCCCGGGGCGTGAACATTCTGGCGCCAGCGCTCTGGAAAATGCTGGCGCTGGATAGTTATGGCGAGATTGAACCGTCTGAGTATGCCCGCAATGCCCGCATGGCTGGTCTTGATCTGATCGCCTGGACCGTGGAGCGTAGTGGTCCCCTGGCAAATGGCGGTGGCTGGTATTACCAGACAGTTTCGGATGCCATCAATAACGACGGCGATGTCATGAATGTGATTGATGTGCTGGCTCGGGAGGTGGGCGTCATTGGTGTATTCTCGGACTGGCCGGCCACGACCACCTATTACGCCAACTGCATGATGAACCCGAAAGGGCGCCGTTAGCTGGAGCTGTAACACCTGTCTGATGCCTACATTAAAGCCGGCCTGTAGGTTAGACTGGCCGGCTTTAAACTGGCGTAAGGAGCCCAACATGATCTGGACCGTATACCTCTCCGGCGAAATCCACACCGACTGGCGCGAGCAGATTGCTGCGGGTGCCGAGGCGGCGGGCCTGCCGGTAGAGTTCACGTCTGCCAATACCGATCACGAATCCAGTGATGCCGCAGGTGACTTCCTGGGCAAGCCGGAGAACAATTTCTGGCGTGACCACCAGTCGTCCAAGGTAAACGCCATCCGCACCAAAACCCTGCTTGAGCAGTGTGATCTGGCGGTCATCCGCTTTGGTGACAAGTACAAGCAGTGGAACGCGGCCTTCGACGCCGGTTATTGTGCGGCCATGGGCACGCCATACATTACCCTGCATGACGAAGACATTGTGCATCCGCTCAAAGAAGTGGACGCCGCCGCCATGGCATGGGCTCAAACGCCGGAACAGGTGGTAGAGCTGCTGAAGTATGTAACGGCTTAAGAGCCGCAATATCGGAATTCTGTAAACAGGGACGTAACAGGGCAAAGGACTATGCCACTCTGCAATACCACCCGTGTCAGGGCGATGCCTCTGGCATTCAGTTTTATTGTTGTATCAATCTTCCTTTCAGCGTTTGGGCACGCCAGTGGCCGGCCGCCGGCTCTTCCGCTCGCCAATGTCTACCATCCCGGGGTCAATCTGGAAGAGTACTGGGTCAGTGAAAAGCTGGACGGTGTCCGGGTATTCTGGGATGGCGAGACGCTCTGGTCTCGGGGCGGGTACAGGTATAGCGCACCGGCCTGGTTTACCCGTCAGTTTCCCGCTCAACCGCTGGATGGCGAACTCTGGAGCGGTCGTGGCCGTTTTGCGGAACTATCTGGCGTAGTCCGCAAAGTTCAGCCAGTAGACCAGGAATGGCGTCAGGTGCGCTTCTACGTCTTTGATTTGCCCGAGCCAGATCGGCCTTTTGAGCAACGCTATAGACGCTTGCAACAGCTGGTGACCGCAGCAGATTCGCGTTATCTGGTACTGGTGGAACAGCGGGTAGTTGCCAGCCACGATGAGCTGATGGCCCGGCTTGAGCAAACGGTCGCGGCCGGTGGTGAGGGACTGATGCTGAAACGCCGCAAAAGTTGGTATCAGGCGGGCCGTTCAGATGACCTGCTCAAAGTGAAAAAACATCAGGATGCGGAAGCCACAGTGGTTGCTCATCTTCCCGGCAAGGGCAAGTATGAGGGATTATTGGGGGCACTGGAGGTAGAGCTGGAAAGTGGTCGCCGGTTCCGGCTTGGCACCGGGTTTACCGATGAGGAGCGGCACAATCCGCCTGCTATTGGCGCCCGGGTTACGTTCCGCTATCGCGGCCTCACGGCTACAGGCTTACCCCGGTTCGCCAGCTTTCTAAGAATTCGTAATGACGAACCGGAGAGTATCGAATAGTTCAGCCTGCCAGCGCCTTCTTACTCTCGGCGAGTTCCTCGAGGGTGCTGTATTCACACTCGTTTTCAACGATAAAGCTGCGGCCTGAGTCGATCAGGATGTTGTCATCGCGCATGAAGCGACGGCCCAGCAGCACCGGATAAGAGAACTTGCCCCGATCCGTCAGTGAAAACTGGGTTTCATGGGTTTTGCCGCCAATACAGAAGTCCATTTTTATCACGTATCGGCGTTGTGACGGCGCGCCCTTGCGCTTGATCAGAACGGTCCGGTATACCGGCCGTTCGAATTCGAGAATCACTTCTTCGTGATCAATATCCCCTTCACTGGGCTGGTCTTTGTGGTCGCCCAGTGGAAGTTGGAACCGGACCCACTCTTCATTGTCCTTCTCGAACGGTTCAACATTGACCGCATGCAGAGAGGAGGTCTTGGCACCGGTGTCGAGACGGGCTTTCAGGCGTATGCCGGTTTCGCCCATTACCACCCATTCCACGAACCCCATAACCTCGGGTTCCGGTGTGGCCTCTTCTGTGCTTTCGGCCGATGCCGGAAGCGCGGAGAAAATCAGGCTTGTCAGAGTGAGTAAGAGAACAGCAGATCGCATTAGATGCTTCCTTGTATTTTCCCGGTTAAACGACAAATACGGTTCGAAAGCGTATCAGGATTCCCTCTCTGTCGCCCTTGCCGGCAGATTAAACTTCCTTGAGCCGAAGCGTTGGCAGCCATTCGCCCGTGAGCCGTATTCTGGCCCGATTATCGCCATAGCCATTGTCCCTGGCAGGCGTACACTGGAGTTATCAACAGGAGAATGATGATGGCACCTCAGGTCTCAACCGGGCGAATCCAGCAACAGGTAGCGGCCATCGCCAGTGGTTTTCTTGGCGACTGGCTGGAGCATCGTGGCAATGGTCTTGCCGTTCCTATGTCCGTATTTGCCGGAGATACAGAGCTGCAGGTAGAGAAACCGGAACCCGAGGCGCCCGGCCGTACCCTGTGCCTGTCGATCCACGGCCTCATGGAACTGGAGTCGGTATGGGATTTTCCCTCGCGACCGGGTTACCACTATGGGCGCTACCTGGCGGAACAGCTTGGCGATGCCAGCGCCCTGAAACTGCGTTTCAACACCGGTCGGCCGATTTATCGTAACGGTCAGGAGCTGGCGGCTCTGCTTGAATCCCTGGTCAGTAACTGGCCCGTTCCGGTGCAGCGGTTGATCCTGATCGGGCACAGCATGGGCGGATTGCTGATTCGAAGTGCCTGCCACTATGGTCTGGTGAATGGGCACTCCTGGGTCACACGGAACCCGGATTGCGTGTACATCGGTTCGCCACACGATGGCTCCTGGCTGGCGGTTGGTGCCCACCGGGCGGCCGGCTGGTTAAACCGGAGATCCCGGGACTATCTGAGGGTGATTGGTGAAGTGATCGACCTGCGTAGCGAGGGTATCCGTAACCTGTCCCGGGGCGATGTCCTGGAACCCGGTGTGGAGCCTCAGCCACTGTTACCGGAGGCCCGGCATTATGTGATCAGTGGCTTGCTCCTGCGCGGTCAACAACACCCTGCGAACCTGCTCTTTGGTGACGCCTTGGTGCAGCAGGCCAGTGCTGAAGGCGCTGGCCAATCCGGCTGGCAGCTGGCGGGCTGTGCGAATTTTCCGGGTGTGGATCATATCCGCCTGGCTCACCATACATCGGTGTGCCAGCAACTGGAGGACTGGTTGGTATGAACAAGGGTAATGGCGACATGCACTGGTGGCTGGACCTGGTAGATCTGCTCGCTCACGGGGTGCAACACGGCGCGGTGAAACTGCAGCGGGTTCATTTGTCGGTGGCCGAAGAAAGCTTTCGGATACTGGAAGCTGTGCCGGTTACCCGGCCCGGAGCGAGAGTGGTTCGGGTATGGCACCACGGCATTTCCCGGCTGAGTTATGGCAGTGTGGCGATGGCGGGAGCGGCCGTGACGCGGATTACCGACGGTTATCTGCGGGAACGAGATGACAGGAATGTGAAGAAATCTTAGTCCGGTTTTAACCCGGTACCCCTGAATTCTTCTGTAGGCTGGTTTTACGCAATCGGGAAACAGGATTTCCGATTGATCGTTTCGACGAATGGAAAACCCAACCACAGAGGAAAACGCGTTATGAGCTACAAAGCTGGATTTGCGTGTGCAACTGTTCTGACTGCTGCCGTCTTCACTGCCCCTGCTGTCTGGGCTCAGGATAATGTCAGCCGCGACAAGTCAGGACCGTACATCAGTGGTAGTTACGGGGGATACAAGGCCCACGGTGGCGAATTCGAGGACGAGAACGATCTGCTTGGCGCGGCTCTGGGCTATCAGTTCAACGAATTCTTTGCCCTTGAAGCCGAATACATCGATTTTGGCAATTTCGGCGATGATGACGTGGAAGGTAAGCTTAAAGGCGCGGGCCTGAGTGCCATCGGTCGCCTGCCACTGACCGACAGCTTTGGCGTTTATGCCAAGGCCGGTGCGTTTGCTTCCGCGTTTGATGTTGAAGCCTTCGATGAGGACGAAACCTACGATGAGGTGAATCCTTTTGTCGGTGCCGGTGTCGACTTCCGGGTAACCGAACAGCTGACGGCGTTTGCTGAGTACAACCGCTACAATGTGGACATCGATGAAGACGACTTCAACGGCCAGGTAACCAACGACGGTCCGGATTTCGATACCGGTCGGGTTGGTCTGAAATTCCAGTTCTGACACTGACGTCAGTCGTTAAAAAAAGCGCAGCCCTTAGAGGCTGCGCTTTTTTGTTTTCAGGCACGGTGAGAATTACTGCTGGTTCTCAAGCTCGCCAAAGGTATCGGCAAACAGGGCCGACGAGAGGTAACGCTCGGCCGAATCCGGCAATACCACCACAATGTTTTTGCCCTGGTGTTCCGGCTGTTTGCTGACCCGAATCGCGGCCACCACCGCAGCGCCGCAGGAAATGCCGCACAGAATGCCTTCTTCCCGCATCAGGCGATGGGCCATGGCCATGGCGTCCTCGTTGGACACGGCCTCTACCTGATCGACCAGGTCAAGGTCGAGGTTCTTGGGTACAAAGCCGGCCCCGAGACCCTGAATCTTGTGGGGGGAGGGTTTAATCTCGTCGCCCCGCAGTGTCTGGGCAATGACCGGTGAATCCGCCGGCTCCACCGCCACGGTGGTAATCGCTTTGCCCCGGGTTTGCTTGATGTATCGAGATACGCCGGTCAGCGTGCCGCCGGTACCAACGCCGGCAACAAAGATATCCACTTCACCGTCGGTATCGTCCCAGATTTCCGGGCCGGTGGTGTCCTCGTGAATCTTCGGGTTAGCGGGATTCTGGAATTGCTGCGGCAGGAAGTGGTTGTCCGGGTCGGAGGCAAAAATCTCCTCGGCCTTGGCGATGGCGCCCGGCATACCCTTGGCGGGTTCGGTGAGTACCAGTTCGGCTCCCAGGGCCTTGAGAACCTTACGCCGCTCCAGGCTCATGGAGGCCGGCATGGTAAGAATCAGCTTGTAACCGCGGGCAGCGGCAACATAGGCCAGGGCAATGCCAGTGTTACCACTGGTGGGCTCGACAATAGTCATGCCGGGTTTCAGGGTACCGCGTTTTTCGGCATCCCAGATCATGGCGGAACCAATCCGGCATTTGACCGAGTATGCCGGGTTCCGGCCTTCGATCTTGGCCCAGATCGTTGCGCCATCGTTTACCCGGTTCAGCTTCACCAGCGGTGTGTTGCCGATGGAAAGGGAATTGTCGTTATAGATACGTGCCATGTTCTGCTCCTGTTCCTTATGTCTTGCGTCCGGTCTGTCTTGCTTCCAGGCGGTTTCGACCATTGCCCTTGGCGGCGTAGAGCGCCTGATCGGCCTGCCTCAGATACTCTGCCGGTGAGCCGGTCGGCTCGGGCACGCCATAGGCGAGGCCAATACTGACCGTCAGCTCGATCGGGCTACCCTGGCAGGTATCGCACTGCCGGTTGGCAACCGCTGTCCGGAAACGTTCCAGTCGGTCCATGATATCGGATGCGTCTTCGTAACTGGTGAAAATTATGAATTCCTCACCACCAAAACGCGACAACCGGTCGGTTTCCCGGCGGAAGTGCTCCCGCATCACATCAGCCAGTGCCTGAAGGCACTGGTCACCGGCTTCATGGCCCCAGGTGTCGTTGATTTTCTTGAAGTGGTCGGCATCCACCATGGCCACCGCGAATCCGGTTTTATGGCGCTGGCACCACTGGAAGCTGCGGGGAAACTCGCGGTCGAAATAGCTGCGATTACCCAGTTGAGTGAGATTGTCGGTTACGCTCAGCCGTGATAATGCTTCGTTGGCCTCGGCCAGCTCCCGGTTCAGGCGGCCGAGCTTGCGATTCCAGTACACCAGCAGAGCCGTTATCACAAGGCCGGCAATCAGAATCTGCCAGAAACGGGTGTAATCAACCCGTTCCTCAATCCGGAGATTACGCCAGGTACTCTCCAGGTTTTCCCTCTCCTCTCGAGTGAGGCTGGAAACCAGCCGCTGCATGATGTTGTGCAGTATAGGCTCGTCATTTCGAGTAGCAATGGCCAGAGACCAGTCGGCAGGAACCCGGCCGATCACTTTCAGGTCGGCCAGGCCGAGTGACTGCATGTAATAACTG
This sequence comes from Marinobacter sp. EN3, assembly GCF_000475315.1. Classification (NCBI taxonomy): domain Bacteria; kingdom Pseudomonadati; phylum Pseudomonadota; class Gammaproteobacteria; order Pseudomonadales; family Marinobacteraceae; genus Marinobacter; species Marinobacter sp. EN3. The sequence goes on along the minus strand of NZ_AXCC01000074.1, from coordinate 181,949 downwards.
GCGGTCGCCAGCGTGGTGATGTAGCCGGCCAGTTTGCCGTTTTGCAACTGCCGTAACCCTTCTTGCTCGGAGCCAACCGGAACGAGCTGCAGCGAGGGGTAACGTTGCTTGAGGAGCTCGGCAAACGCGTAGCCGTCGACCACGCCAACGGGCCTGTCGCCCATATCACTCAGCCGTTCGATAAACGGTGCCTCAATGCGCCCCATGATGACATTAGGCACTTCAAGGTAGGGTGTGGTGAAGCTCATATAGCTGGTGCGTTCCGGGGTTTCCATAGCCATAGGGAACATGTCACAGCGGCGGTCGCGGGCGGCGTCAATGGATTCCCGCCAGCTGTCGGTTGGCACCAGTTGGAAATTGAGGTCACCCCGTTCCCGGAACAGCTCCAGTACCTGGGCTGAGAGTCCAACATGCTGGCCATTCTCGACGGCTTCCAGCGGGCTCCAGTCTGGATCGACACAAATACGGACTCTGCGATTATGCTGTTGCAGCTAGTCGGCTTCCGTTTCATTCCACTCAATTCGGCCACCTGACTGGTCAGCCCGGCGGGCCGTGGCGCCGAGCTAGCGGGTTTCGATGGTTCTCTGCTCGGTGGGTGAGATCGACGCCAGAGCCTGGTTCAGGATATCCGCCAGGGGCGACAGGGTCGGTCGGATGCCGAAGCGCAGATCCTCTCCGGTAAAACCGGGAAGTACCAGTTCGCCGGCAATACGCACGCCGCTGATGCCAAGTTCATGTATCCAGTAATTGCCCGAATGCAGGGCATTGATCACTACATCCACGTCGCCCTTCGCCAAGGCGTGGAACATAGGCTCCTGGGTGCTGAAGGTGAGCAGATTTTTTGTGCCCAGAATCGCTTTGACGGCCTCTTCGTAATAGATGCCGGCACCGATGGCCAGGCGGTAGTTTCTCAGGTCTTCCAGCCGGGTGTAGTTCAGGCTGTCACTGCGGGTAAATATGACATTGGGGATAGTGTGATAGGCTCGGTGAAACGGGCAAAGGCTTCCCGTTCCGGGCGATAGGACATGTTTGCCATGATATCGATATCGCCGTTCTGCAGCATTGGAATCAGCTCGTCCCACTGGCCGCGTACCGGAATAATCTGCAGGCCGGTAAGGTCGGCCAGACGATCCATAACGTCCACGCTCAGGCCCAGGGTTCGGCCGCCATCGGTAAAGCTGAACGGAGCATAATCGTCCATGAAACCAACTCGAACCGGCCCGAGGCTGGCCAGGAACCGTAGTTGTTCGGAACTTAAAGGCAGCCTGGCGGATTGTTCCGAAGAATAGCCACCGAACTCCTGCCAGCGTTCGCGCAGATTACTCAGGCGGTTTGTCGGAATGGCATCCAGCCCGGCCTGTAAACGGTCTAGAAGTAGCTGGTCGCCAACTCTGACGCCAATTCGAAAGTCTTCCCGCGATAACTGGTTCAGAGGTGCGGGCCCGGCCATCTCCAGAAAACGGAAGCCGGCCTGGTTGGCCAGGTACTCCATGGTCAGGCGTGGGCCAACGGCTACATCCACCCAGCCAAAGGCCAGGGCCCGCACCAGGCTGGGCAGGGTGTCGTAGGTCTCTATGGTGAGGTCTTCTTCCTGCAGCCGATCCAGGTAGTATATGTTCTCCACCACCCCGATCTTCAGGCCTGCCAGGTCCTTCAGATTCTGGATTGGGGGCAGGTAACGAGCGCTGTCGCGCATCAGGTAGACTTCGCGAAAATGGTAGGGTTCGGTAAACAGGGTCTTTTCAGCCCGCTCCGGGCGCCAGGAAATACCATCAATGGCGTCCAGATCGCCCCTCAGGAATGCTGCGTAAATGTCTGGCCAGCTGCCGGCCCGGAAATCGAAGGTCAGGTTGGCGTTACGAGCGACTTCTCGCAGGACGTCAATGGAAAATCCCGTTGGGGTGCGTCCCTCGAAAAAACTGTATGGTTCGTTATCGGCGACTACGCCGATGGTAATCACCGGAGGCCTGTCCGCAGGGGACTCTGCCCGGGCGAGCCCGGCAACAACCAACAACAATAGCAGAGCCATGAAAGATAGCCGGGAGACGACTAAGATCGGGCGCTGTAGCGTTGAAAACGTGGGGAATGTCAAAATGAACCTTCTATGTTGCTTACCGCTACAGTGTAGTTGCAAATCGTAACCTCTGACAGTCATAACTGGCCAGAATTCATACAGACTTTGTGAAATCTTCAACGAGGAACCGCAGCCCATGGCAGAACAGGCGTTTGATTGGCAACACACACCAGCCGCCGTCTGGCGGAGGCATCGTTCAGGCTTGCGGGCCATTCGCCGGCTGGACCCGGTGCAGTGGCCGGCGCTGACCGGCATCGACCACCAGAAGCAGGCACTGGCAAGGAACACCGAACGTTTTCTGGCGGGTGAGCCCTCCAATAATGCGCTGCTCTGGGGATCGCGGGGGACGGGCAAATCTTCGCTGATCAAGGCCTTGCTGAACCGCTATTGCGATCAGGGCTTGCGCATGATCGAGGTGGACAAGGACGACCTGGTCAATCTGCCTGAAATTGTCGACGACATCTGCGATCTGCCGTTCCGGTTTGTCATCTATTGTGACGACCTGTCGTTTGATGTGGGGGAGTCTGGTTACAAGGCATTGAAAAGCGTGCTGGAAGGCTCACTGGAGCTGCCGCCGGAGAATGTGCGGGTGTATGCCACGTCTAATCGGCGCCACTTGATGCCGGAGTTCATGAGCGACAACCTCAAAAGCGAAGTCCGGGATGGCGAACTGCATCCGGCCGAGGCTATTGAGGAGCAGGTGTCGCTGGCCGACAGGTTCGGTCTTCAGTTGTCGTTCTACCCGTTTTCGCAGGATGTCTATCTGCAGGCGGTGGATCTGCTGTTTTCCCAGGTACAGGACCGTGAAGCTCTGCACCTGGAGGCGGTGCGTTTTGCTACCGGCAAGGGCGTGCGCAATGGCCGCACTGCCCAGCAGTTCTATCGCCAGTTCGCAGGCGACCCGCGCTTCTGCTGAACCGCTACTGCCGGCGTGCCATGCGGATGAAACGATGGTGGATGATGCGGATGCCGATGAACACCAGTACCATCACCACCGGTATGGCCAGGGCTGTCACCAGCGACTCGTTGATCGGTAGCCCGGTGCCCTTCAGGGCGTCCAGCCCAAGTTTCAACAGGCCAATCAGGTAATAGGAGATGGCCACCACAGAGAAGCCTTCCACGGTATGCTGCATCATCAGCTGAATGCGGGAACGGCGGTCCATGGAACTGAGCAGTTGCTGGTTCTGGCTCTGGATGGCCAGCTCCACCCGGGTGCGCATCATTTCAGAGGCCCGGTCGACCCGGCGTGACAGATCTTCCAGGCGTTCGTTGACGGCTTCGCAGGTTTTTACCGCCGGGGTCAGGCGCCGGGTCATGAATTCCGTGATGGTCAGGTGGCCGGAGACTTCGTCTTCTCGTAGTTCCTCCAGTCGGGTCAGTACCAGCCGGTGATAGGCCCGGGTTGCCGAGAACCGGAAGGTGGTATGGGCACGGTAGGCTTCGATTCGGGCTGCGATGTTGGTCAGTTCGGCCAGAATCTGCTGTTCATCCAGGCTCTCGTTGTCCGCCAGGGACTGAGTGATGCGGGCAAGCTGCTGATCCATGTCGTTCAGGGAAGGAGTGATTTCCCGGGCCACGGGTAAGGCCAGCAACGACATCAGTCGATAGGTCTCGATTTCCATCAAACGCTGAACCAGGCGACCAAGCTGGCTGTTGGACATATGGTGGTTCAGCACCATGAACCGCCCGAAATTGTCGCTGTGCAACTGGAATGAGCCGAGTACCCGGGCTGCCCCTTCCTGCGGGCTGCTACCCACCAGGCGCATACCTTCAAAATGTTTGCGCATAAAGGCCAGCTCGCTGCGTGCGTCCTCTGAGGAGGCGCGCACCTCAACGTGAAAGGCCCCCACCACGGTACCCTCCAGCTGCGCCAGCCAGCCGTCCGGCAACAGGCTCAGGCCGGTTTCGGCAAACGGATCCGCGTCTGAATCGGCCAGATTGATGAAGGTGTAGGAGGTAAACTCCATATGCACTTCACGCCGTATCCGAAGCTTGCCGAAGCTCTGTTCGTAGCAGCTTACCTCTTGCTCCGGCCAGGGTTCACCCAGCAGCCGGTGCAGTTTCTGGAGATGTTCAAACTGCCGGGTTCGCTGTTCCGGTGTGGTGATCACCGCAATCTGGGTGACCCGGGCATGGGGCGGAATAATCTGGAACGGTCGGGAATGAAGTTCCTGGTACAGATCCGCCCGAAGCGGGTGAAAATCCAGGCTGCTGGTGTCGGCACTCACGGTAATGTCCTTGCTTTGGCCTCGGTAGCGGGGATGATAACCCGGAAGCAGACCCCGTCAATGCCACTCTGGTGCTGGTTTCTGGCCTCTACCCGGCCACCATGGTAGTCGGCAATCAGTCGCACGATCAGCAAGCCCTGGCCAAGATGCCCGTCGTGGGCGCCGCTGCGTTGCGAGACGAACGCGCCGAAAATATCGACGCCGTCATGGTCAGGCAGTCGGGAGCCTTCGTTAAACACTTCGATCAGGTAATGGCCATCGTGAATGTGCAGGCAAACATCAATGCCGCCGCCTTCTGGCGTGAAATCCCGGGCATTATCCACCAGCTTGTCGAGCATCTGCACCAGCATTTCCGGCGAGCCGTTCATCGCACAGTCAGAAGCCGGGCCTGAATAAACGATTCGATGCCCGGTATCCAACTGCTGGTACGCGGAGGTGGCTTCAGCCAGCACCCGGGCCAGATCGAACGGCTCTTTTTCGGTGTCCTCAAAGCTCTGCTCCAGCCGGGCGGCTTCGCTCATGCTGTGCAGGATACGTCGCAGGCGTTCGGTGGCGGTAGCTGCACGCTCAAGGTATTGCTGCCGTTCGTTCTCGGCGACTCCCTGGGCCAGGTTCTCAAGGGAAGAACGCACCACCGCGACCGGGGTTTTCAGCTCGTGGGAGAGGCGTCTGGAAAAGCTCTCCAGATACTGATTGTAGTTTTGCAGTCGGGCTACCATTTGGGCAAAGTGCTGCTGCAGTTGCCCGAGTTCGTCCCGGCTTCGGGGTGAGGGAATGGCGGCCAGAATGCGACCATCGTCGTCGACACTGGCCTCAACCAGTGCCTGCAGCCGCGTAATGCGCCAGGAGAGCCAGCTGGCATAACCCAGAAGCACCAGCATCAATGCCAGAATGATCAACAGGCTCCGGGCCAGAACGCTCCCCAGGGTTGAACCGGACAGGGTCAGTAACTGATCCAGGGACTGCTCAAGTAACAGGATCCGGCCGCCGAACAACTCATGCCGCGTGGCCAGCCAGACCGAGCCATCGTCGTGCCGAACCAGGCCGTTGTCGGGCAACCGCGGCATCTCCTGGCGATTGTTTTCCTTCGGCAAGTGCATCGGTTCCGGCTGATACAGGCGAATCAGCCCACTCAGTGCGTTGAGGCTGATCTGTTCCAGAATCTGCCCGGGGGACAAGTCATCAAACACCGAGGCTGGGGCTGGCGCAGCGACCCGACTGTGGGCCAGTATCCAGGACCCCGGTTCCAGTACTGTGGCCTGCTGCCCGGGGCTGATCTGACTCTTCAGCAGGTGCTCCAGACGGTTGTCCTGTTGCACCAGCATCGGTGGTGGTTCCAGTGTTGTGCCCGCGTCATTGTTTGGCTGACCTTCCCTGGTGGCCTGAAAGCCAAGCCGGCTGCCTGGTGATGGCAAGGGGAGTTTAAGTTCCAGTTCCCAGCTTGCGCCTTTGTCTTGCCAACTGGCCTGTAGCCGGTGATCTCTGGCTTGTGCCGGCTCAGCCCGGTACACCGGTACGTCACCAGGGGCCACCGCACGGATAAACCAGCGTTGCCCCTGGTTGTGGGTGCCCAGTTCCCGGGCCGGGGCCTGAAGCCATAATTCGAGGCGTTCATGGGCCTGGTCTGGTCGGGCGGGATTATAGAGCGCCAGGCCCTGATCCAGTCGCTGGATCAGCAAATACAGGAACTGGTCATCGTGACTGGCCTGCCAGCGTAACGGGGACGTTGTGCCGGCGGTTTGCCAGGGGGCAGGCTGGTCACCCTCGTCGAATCCGGGCCACTCATGGCCGTAGCCATCAATGGTGATGGCCTGGTCGGTGCTGCCTGCGTAGATGGCGCCCTGGTCGGTGGCGACCGGGGTATCCAGCAGCCGGTCGCCGGCCACGTCTGCCAGACGGGCGCCCTGGGCCTGAAGCTGCTGCAGGGCCTGTTGGCGCAGGGCACTGTCCAGTTCCAGCACAAAGCGTAGCCCTGCCCAGGGAATCAGCAGCATCAGCAAACTGGCCAGCAGCAACTGTCGTTTCAGGCTCAAGACTCAGACCTCACGGGCATTCCAGCGGTAGCCCATGCCATAGGCGGTCTGAATGCCGTCGAACTGGTCATCGAGCTGGCTGAATTTGCGACGGATGCGCTTGATGTGGGACGTCACGGTATTGTCATCGAGCACGGTGCTGGCGGCTTCCATCAGCTGCTCGCGGCTGCGTACATGGCCCGGGTGCTGAACCAGGGCATGCAACATCCAGAATTCAGTTACGGTCAGGTCCACAGGCTGGCCCTGCCAGGCCACCGTCATCCGGTCCACATTCAGGGTCAGCTTGCCCCGCGTGAGGATGTCATCGGGTTTCTGCAGCGCTTCGGCCCAGGCTTCCGCGCGCCGAAGCAGGGCGGTGATGCGCGCCAGCAGGTGTTCCAGACTCATGTCTTTGGTGACGTAATCGTCGGCGCCCAGCCTAAGGCCGTGTACGGAATCGATGTCGCTGTCGCGTGCCGTCAGGAAAATAATCGGCAGGGTGGCGGACAGGCTGCGCAGATCCTGACACAAGGTAAAGCCCCCCTCGGCTTCCTCGCCCAGCCCGACATCGATAATGGCCAGATCTGGCAGGCTTTGGCGCAGCACCTGCCAGGCCGCCGGCCGGTCGCCATAGGTGGATACCCGGTAACCCCGGCGTTCGAAGGCCGCGCGATAGTTGTCGCGGATGCCGGCTTCATCCTCAATCAGGACGATGTGCTTCTTCATGGTCGGTTCAGTCTGCCTTGTTGACGAAATCGCAGTGCCATTAAATCACGCTGACCATGGCACACAAGCGATGTAGAAGCCATTGCCATAATTCATCATTTTTCATCGTCGGCCTGCCTGTTTCTGCCATCGGGTTGCCCCGTGGCTGAGCTGAAATAGTGGCATCACTATCAAGACAAGGAAAATCAAATGATGCTGCTATCGCTGCTTGCTCACCCGGTCGTTCGGCCGGAATGTCACCGTCCCTCCTTAAAACCGTTGCTGTCGACCCGGGCCAGACGAAACATGATCCGCTGCGCCGAGGGCATCAGCCTCTGGCTGGCCATGGTGTTGATGTTGTTTGTGCATCCGTTGTATGCCGAGGCCCGCGCCATGGAATCCGAGCAGCCCGGGCAGCTGTATCTGGTTGATCGCAAAAGTGCATGGCAGGAACCGGCCCTGGTACTGGACAGCCGGTTTGACGTGCAGGTGACCGGGTTGCTGGCGCAGACGCACCTGACCCGTACCTTTCGCAACACCAGCGATGTCTGGCAGGAAGGCCTGTTTGTATTTCCGTTACCGGAGCAGGCCAGTGTCTATGGCCTCACCATGACCGTTGGCGAAAGGCGGATTGTGGGCCAGCTACAACCCCGGGCCCAGGCCCGCCAGAACTATGAAAAGGCGAAGCAGGCTGGGCAGAAAGCGGCGACCGTGGAGCAGAACCGGCCTAACCTGTTCACCAGCCGGATTGCCAACATCGCACCGGGCGAGGAAGTGACCGTGGAGGTGCAATATCAGCAACCGGTAAATTATCGTCATGGCGAATTCGAGTTGCGTTTGCCTACCACGCTTACACCCCGGTACATGCCGGGCGCCCCTGTTTCCACGCCCGCCAGTGCATGGCAATCCGGCTGGTCATTACCGACCACACAAGTAGCCGATGCCGATGAAATCAGTCCGTTCACGGTGCTTCCTGATGACGTAAACCCCGGCAGTCACCGCGCAACCATTCAGTTGGATATCGAAGCCGGATTGCCTGTTGATGAGGTGACCAGCCCCAGCCACCCGCTGCAGGTCAAGTTGGAGGGTAGTCGTGCAACAGTAGCGCCGGAACAAGGGCAAATCCTGATGGACCGGGATGTAATTGTGCGCTGGCGGCCCGCTGACAACCAAGCGCCGACGGCCGCGTTGTTCCGTCAGCAATGGCAAGGCGAGGATTTTCTGATGGCCATGGTCATGCCGCCGGCAACCACCGGCCAGGTTCTTCGCCGAGAGCTGCTGTTCGTTATCGACACCTCCGGCTCCATGGCCGGGGAGTCTATCCGCCAGGCCCGCTCGGCTTTGTTGAGGGGGCTCGACACCCTGCGCCCCGGTGACCGTTTCAATGTTATCCAGTTCAACAGCCAGGCCCATGCCCTTTATACGCAACCTGTGCCTGCCAATGGCCACTATCTGGCCCGGGCGCGGGATTATGTGCAGGATCTGAATGCCGACGGTGGCACAGAAATGGCCGGTGCGCTGTCACTGGCGATGGGAATGAACAGCTCGGAGCCGTCCGGCCATGTGCAGCAGATGGTGTTCATGACGGACGGGGCCGTCGGCAATGAATCGGCACTGTTCGATCAGATCCGCACCGGGCTTGGAAACCGCCGGCTGTTTACCGTCGCCATCGGTTCTGCACCAAATATGCATTTTCTCCGGGAAGCCGCGCGCTGGGGCCGGGGCCAGTACACCGCGGTACACAGCGCAGCGGAAGTGGATAAAGCCCTGGGTAAGCTGTTTGCCGCCATGGAAGCGCCGGTGATGACGGATGTCGAGGTGCAATGGCCGGATAACGCTGCACAACCGGTGCCGGCCAAGCCGGGGGATCTGTTCCATGGTCAGCCTCTGGTGCAGGTGGTTCGTGGTGCGCCGGCCGAAGGGGAAGTGACGGTCTCCGGCCGTTTGCCCGGTGGCCGGCCGTGGCGCACCAGCCTGGATCTTGCCAGTGCTGCGCCGGGCAAGGGCCTGGACCGACAGTGGGCCCGGGGGCGCATCGATGCAGTGATGGACAGCGCGCGCCTGGCGGGCACTGGGCCCGATGAAGCGGCCATCGTTGAGTTATCACTGAGCCACGGTGTGATGTCGCCGTTCACCAGTTTCGTTGCCATTGAGGAGCGCGTATCTCGGCCAGAGGCAGAATCCCTCAATCAGGAGGCCGTGCCCACCTTGCTGCCGGCCGGCAGCCAGCCCGGAATGCTGCGTTACCCGCAAACTGCCACCTTCGGTCCGTTGCTGACCGCCCTGGGGCTGGTGGGGCTGATGTTCTCGCTGGCCATTGTCATGCTCAGCCGGAGGCAGTCGCTATGAGCCGTGCGTTGCTATTGTTGGTGGGTTGTTCCGCCACCCTGCTGGTCTTTGGTTTGTGGATTCCGTTCAAGGCACTGGTGGCCCAGGAAATGCTGGAGCTGGCCTGGGCCGAGAGCCAGGCCCGACAGAGCGAGGCAAGGCCCTGGCCCTGGGCCGATACCTGGCCAGTGGCGAAGCTGGATATACCGGAACAAGGCGTGTCCATGATCGTGCTGGAGGGCGTTCATGGTGAAAGTCTGGCTTTTGGTCCGGGGCGGGTGCCCGGTAGTGAAGGCCCCGGTGCGCCGGTGGTGCTCGCGGGCCACCGTGACACCCACTTTCGGCATCTACAGCATCTGGAACCGGGCGATGCGGTCAGGCTGCAGGGCATGGACCGGCAGTGGCGACGTTATCAGGTGACAGCCACCCGGGTGGTGGACAGTTCCCGGGAGTCCCTGGATACACGGTCTCTGGCCCGGGATACCCTGGTATTGATCACCTGTTACCCGTTTGACAGCCTGGACGCTTCCGGCACGTTGCGTTATGTGGTGGAGGCAAAGCCGGCTTACGGTATGGAACAAATTGATACTGTCGCCGCTCTGTGATGTTGGCGTACACTTGTGCGCCAAAATGCAGTGGATCGGATCAAACAGAATGTCACAAGTTCGAAAAATCCTGGCCTGGCTCAGTGTTCCTGTCGTATGCCTGGTTATGATGTTGCTCTACCTCTTACGGCCTTTCAATCCTGACAACAACCGTATCCTGGGCTGGGTCGTGGCAAGAGTCGGCCGATGTATTCTGGGAATGAAGCGCCCCCTCTACGGCGCTGAAAACATGCCCAAGGATCGGCCGACCGTGATTATCGCCAATCATCAGCAGAACGATGATCTGTTTGTAATGGGTGATTTGCTACCGCCGCGTGGGGTGGCGGTTGGTAAATCTTCACTGGTTTGGGTGCCATTCTTCGGGCAGGTATTCTGGCTGGGAGGCAACATCATCCTGAATCGCGGCCGTGCGGCGAAAGCTGTGGCCACCATGCAGGCCACCAGCGACGCCATTAACCGGGAACGCAAGAGCATCTGGGTATTTCCGGAGGGAACCCGCAGCCGTGGCCGTGGCCTGGGTAGCTTCAAGAAAGGGGCATTTCACATGGCCGTTGCCGCTGGCGCACCCATCACCATGGTGTGTGCGGGCGAATACCATGGCAAATCCAGAGGCTGGACCGGACGACGGGAGCCTGTGCCTTTGCGGATTCTCCCGCCAGTCGAAACACAGTGCATGACCAGCGAAGACATTCCCGAATTGATGCACCGTTGTCGCCAACAGATGGAAGAGGCCATTGCTGACCTCGCACTTACCCACGGAACTGCTTGAACAGCCAGTGAAAACAGGGCAGTCTTTCGGACGAAACTGACGCTGATTCTGGACATCTGGGGAGTGACATAATGAACCTGATCTGGTTTCTGATCATTGGTGGTCTGGCCGGCTGGCTGGCCGGACTGATCATGAAGGGCAAGGGCTTTGGCGTGTTGGCCAACATTGGTATCGGGATTGTCGGCTCGTTTATTGGCGGCTTCCTGTTTGGCCTGTTGCAGCTGTCGGCCCACGGTGCCATTGGTCGCCTGGTTACCGCAACAGTCGGGGCCGTGCTGCTGCTGGCCATCGTCAACAAGATCAAGAAGGGCTGACATGATCGTACCTGTCACTGCTGTTTTTGCGGCTGTCACTGGCCTGCTGTTGCTGGTGCTGTCGGCTCAGGTGGTCAAGTACCGGCTGAAATACCGCAAGGGTCTGGGCGTCAATGAGGATCCGGAGTTCGAAGCTGCCGTGCGGGCCCACGCCAATCTTGTGGAATACGCACCGCTGGGTTTGATCATGCTCGCCATTGCCGAGCTCAATGGCGTTTCCGGTTCGCTGATCTACTGGACCGGGATGGCGTTGGTGGTCGGCCGCATTCTCCATGCCTGGGGAATGATCAACGGCAAGGGCGGGCCTCATTGGGCACGCATGATTGGGATCCTGCTAACCTGGCTGGCGATTCTGGTTGCGGCACTGTTGCTGTTCTGGAACGTCTGGCAGGTATATGGCTGAAACAGTGTCCAGCCATTGAAGAACGGGGCCTTGGGGCCCCGTTTGTGTTTCTGTCGATTACAGCGCCCGGGCGACGTCCAGGCTCAGGTATTCCAGTTCCACACGCCGGTTGGCGGCGTGGTCCTCCGGCCTGGTCAGCGGGCGATCCGAGCCCCAGGTGGCAAGCAGGATGGACGATTGCGACACGCCTTCCTGAATCAGTAGCCGGGCCACAGCGTTGGCTCTGAGCCGGGCCAGAAACCGGTTGTATTCGGCAGAGCCAAAGTTGTCGGCATGGCCGTGAATGCGAACCTGCATGCCGGGGTGCCCTTTGATATAGGCCGCGTGCCGCTTGAGCATATCGATATCCGGGGCATCCAGCGTGTGTTTGTTGAAACCGTAGTGGAATCGGGTACGGTGGGGGCGGTCGGCGTCGGCCGACAGTTGCCCGTTGGCGCCCGCGAAGGCCAGGGCGGCCTTGGCCAGCATATCGGGGTTGTCCAGAACAAGTACGGTCATTTGCTGCTTCCTCGAGTCGAGTGCCCGGCGTTTTTTGTTATGTCCCCTTCACTATTGATGTCAGAGGCCATAACGGCAATTGGCGAATGGTCGATAGCCGCCCGGGTTCTATAGCTACCGATTGAATGGCATTTGTGTGACTGTGTGATTACACCGGGAAAAGAAGGCCCCGCTGTGGTAAAAAGCAGCTTTTCAGGGACAGATTATGATGAATTGTGACCGCCCATGCTGATTATTCCTGCCGAGAATGCCGTAAACTGGAAACGCCCACCCTGGGTAACCCTGGGCCTGATCATGGCCTGCCTGCTCGTCTTTCTGTTCTACCAGGGCGGAGACGACCGCAAGCTCGAAGCCGCGCTGGAAGACTATCTGGAGAGCGATTTGCTGGCCCTGGAGGCCCCCGCCTATGAGGACTACCTGCAGCGGGAAATCCAGTTCGAAGGCAACCAGCAGCGGGTTCTGGAGTTGCAGGAGTTCCAGCAGCTTCAGGAAAATGAGGAGGAACTCTGGCAGGCGGTGACGCTGCTGCTGGATCGTGAGTTTTACCAGTATCTGCAGCAGAACCGGGATCTGATCTGGGCCCCGGCCGAGCGTAACCTGTGGCTGGAGCAGCGCTCGGCGATCGAGCAGCAGTGGATCAGCCGGATGAGCGCCTATCAGCTGGGACTGGTGCCGGCAGAGCTCTCGCTGTACACGCTCATTTCCTACCAGTTCCTGCACGGCGGCTGGGGCCACATTATTGGTAACCTGCTGTTCCTGTTCCTGCTGGGTTTTACCGTGGAAAAAGCGCTGGGCCCGGGGCGCTTTCTGGTGGCTTATCTTGTCTGCGGTGCCTTGTCCGGCCTGGTATTTACCGCCTTTTCCATGGGTAGTCAGGTACCTCTGGTGGGCGCGTCCGGCTCCATTTCCGGGTTGATGGGTATGTATGTGGCTATTTACGGGCTGCAGCGCATCCGCTTCTTCTACTTCCTGGGCGTTTACTTCAACTATTTCCGGGCACCGGCCATCGCCATGCTGCCGGTCTGGCTGGGCAAGGAAATCTATGACTACTGGTTTGCCGGTGCCACCGGTATTGCCTATATGGCCCATGCCGGTGGCCTGGCGGCCGGTGCAGGGTTGGTGTGGCTGCTGGGTCAGAGCTGGCTGCAGGTGAAAGACGAGTTCTTCGAACCGGAGCAGGAAGAACAGGACGAACAGTTCACCAAGGCCTATGGCCAGGCCATGGCCAGCCTCGGCCGCATGGAGTTCGACCTGGCCCGGCGCCAGTTCGAGGCGTTGCGGGAGCGTTATCCGGAACGGCCCGTGCTGCTCGAGCACCTGTATCAACTGGCTAAATTAAGGCCGGACCTGGACAGCTACCGGATGCGTGCCGAAGAAATGATGGCCGATGCCATCGCCCGGCGGCAGCCGGAACAGATGGTGGATGTCTGGCAGGAGTATCTGAGCAAGGGCGAGGCCTATCATCCGTTGGCACCGGAGGCGCACAATCGTGTGCTGTTCGCCAGCCTGAAACGCCATGATTTCAAAGCCGCAGAGAAGGCGTTTGAACGCATGCGAGCCAAGGCCGAACCGGACATGGTGAATGAAGCCTGCCGGCTACTGGTGGCGGAGTTCGAGAAACTGCAGATGGAGCCGAAAGCGCGCCATTACCGGCAGCTGTTGCAGGTTCACGGCTGAGGCGTGGCAGGCACGCCCTCAGTCTGAAACCTGAAAGCTCGCTTTTGGCCCTTTCAACGGTTGTTGGTTCGCCGCCTGTTCCAGCCAGACATCAATATGCTCGTGGGCCGGATGGTTCACGCAGCGCTTCTTGATGAACGACAGGAAAGCACTGGCTTTTTCCCATTGCTGCAGGCCATTGGCCAGGGCCTGGGCCACAATCAGATAGGCGGGTGCCAGCTGCTCGCTGTCCGGGAAGCGTTTGTGGAAATCCTGCAGTAAACGGATGGCCGCTTTGTGATGGCCCCGATGGTACAGGGTGCCGGCACACTGCACCGCCAGTTCCGGGTCGTCCAGCTGGAACTTCGGCTCCACCATTTGCAGCGTCTGTAACAGTTGATTCAGCCCGTCTCCATCATGCCGTTGGGCCAGCCAAGCCATAATCCTGGGGTGGTAGCGGTACAGCTCTTCGGTATCATTGCGGGCGGTCAGCAGCTGGTAAAGCTGGCCGATGCGGGCAGGGTTGGTCCGGTCCCGTTTGAGGGCTTCCTTGAGCATGCTCTGCACACGGTCGTAGTTGCCGTCTTTCAGGTTCATATCCAGATCGGCATCAAACCGGCTGCTGCGATCCCGCTGGTGTTGGTCGGTTTCCGAAATCTCGTCCTGAAGGTCTGAGGCAAAACCGAGTTCTTCCTGATACTGGAACAGCAGGTAGCCCAGCATGTGAAACAGGATCAGGGTAAAGGTACTGTTCAGGAAACCGGCCAGAGGTTGGGCCACCCACATGGGGAAATGGTTCACGGCAAAATCCTGCGCCGCGCCGGAAGCCAGGGTGAGCAGAATCAGGTACCCGTAAAGCAGGAAGTAGGGCGTGCCGATGCGTGAGATCAGCACCGCCAGGTTCATGGGGTTTACAGCAGCGCCCACAGAGCGTTCCATGGCAAGCACCATGATGCTGGCCGGCAGTGCCAGTATCACAAACGCCACGGCCAGCATCATCAGTATCGGCCCGCCCAGCATGGCGGCGGCGCCTACCAAACCGCCCATCAGCACAAACACCAGCAGTTGCAGCACCACAATGTCAAAACCGCTGCCGGTAAACGCCACCGACACGGGTGGCGGTTTCAGATGGCCTTCCGCGGTGTGGTTGATCACCGCATAGGTGTACTTGAACAGAGCCAGGGCCAGCACGAGCCAGATGATCAGGCCAATAATATTGGCCGGCGCCACCACAGGAACCAAAGTGCAGATGGCGATCACGATCAGCGGATCGGTGTGGAAGGGGTAACGGAAAAACGCCCCCACCCGCTGCCAGAAGGGCACCACCTCAGTGGCGGCGCCCAGATAACGCATGGCTTTACTGCAGCGGGGACATAGCGCCCGGCGCTGGCGGGTATCGGCATCCGGCATGCAACGGCTGCAATAGTGCATCTGGCATTCGCCACAATGCCACTTGGCAGGGTCACCCGGATGGTAATGACAATCGTGCTTCACGTGAGACAGTTCCTGATCCGTCAGAAATCAGCCGCCAATCATGACAGAACTCGACAGTTGCCGCACCCGCTGTGTTCACAGTTGGGTCTCGGTCCGTCTTGTTGTAGTGACGATGGTTATATCTACGCATCTGCCGGGTATGTATGTGAACCCCTGAGCCTTCGCTACGTATCATCACCCTGTAAGGAATATCTCGGAATAACCTTATAAGCCCATGGTTCCTTCAGCCGATAACCTGTTTACCGTTGCTCAGGAGATGACTCAATGCGAACACGTTCTGCGATTACCGGTGTCATCTTGTTGGTGATCGGTCTGTTGGTGTCTTTACCGTTGCTGGGCCATATCACCCGTGATGGCGATTACTACGGCTTCAAAACTAATATTGAAGTACCTCCGTTACCCGGGTATCAGCGTGGCAGCGAGGAGATTCGGCTGGTGTTTTTCGGCTACCAGCATTGCGGCACGGTCTGTCCGCTGCAACTGGTCAACTTGAAGGAGCTTCACGACCGAATGGCCGACGAACCGGTGCGCTTCGTATTTGTAACACTGGATCCCGAACGAGACAGCCAGCAGGAGCTTGACCGGATTATGGCCAGTATGGGCGAGGGTTTTCAGGCCGTCCGGCCCGTATCTCAGGCCGCTGCGCAAGAACTGGCGATGGGGTTTGCCGAATATGCCGCGAAAGTGGGTAACGGTGATCAGTACGATTTCGACCACAGTGCACGGATTTACGCCGTCACCGCAGATAATCGGCGCCATTTGCTTTACAGCTCCCCGGCGCTGGATCTGGCCCGGGTTGAGCAAGACATTCAGCGGCTTCTGTCGCAATTTTGAGGGTTTCAGCCGTGGCAAACAGCATTGCGATTGACGATCTGGCAAAAGAACAGGCGCTGGTAACCGACCGCCAGATGCTCTTTATTCTGTTGGCCCATGTACCTGTGGTGGGGCTGTGGGTGCCCTGGGGTTATGGTACCCATGGTTTTGCACTGGCGGCTTCGGTGTTGGTGGGTGTGGTGGCACTGGCGGGCTACTACCTGCTGCGGGGCACCCGGGCGAGTTCGGTTCTGTTCGCGGCCTGCCTGATGCTGTATTCGGCCATTATGATTCAGGCCCAGATGGGCCGTATCGAAATGCATTTCCACATCTTCTCGGCCCTGGCTCTGGTGATCATTTACCGGGACTGGGTGCCGGTTGTTGCTGCGGCCGTCACCATTGCCGCCCACCATCTGTTATTGACCGCTTTGCAGCTTTCAGAAGCTGAGGTGGGCGGAATGCCATTGATGATTTTCAACTATGGCTGTAGCTGGGGTATCGCCTTCCTTCACGCCGCCTTTGTGGTGTTTGAGGCCGGCATTCTGGTGTTCTTTGCGGTGCAGATGAAACAGGAGAGACATCAGGCATTTCGCATGATGGCCATTGTCCGCGACTTTGACCGGGAACATGATCTGTCCGGCCGCCTGCCCGCCACAGACGGTAACGCCAGTGCCAAATCCTTCAACGACATGATGGAAAAGTCCTGCGAGCTGATCCGGCAAATGCGAGAGTTCTCGCTGGAGCTGCGTCGGAATTCCGAACAGCTGTTGCGGGCGAGCGAGAGCACTCGTCGATTTGTAGATGAGCAGCAACAGCAGGCTGATCAGGTAGCCACCGCCACCAACGAGATGTCGGCCAGCGTGCAGGAAGTGGCGCACAATGCTCAACTGGCGTCGGAAGCCGCCAGCGATGCGGCGGATTCCGCTTCCGCAGGCAGCCAGGCCATGACTTGTGCCCGAACCATGACGGATGCAACCAACAAGGCACTGGAAGACAGTGCCCGAATGGTGGAACAGTTGGCAGGCAAGGTGGAATCCATCGCGCGGGTTACCGGTTCGATTCACGATATCTCCGACCAGACTAATCTGCTGGCGCTGAATGCGGCTATCGAGGCAGCCCGGGCAGGAGAGCATGGCCGCGGATTTGCTGTGGTCGCCGATGAGGTTCGATCTCTGTCGCGCCGCACTCAGGAATTCACCGAGGAAATTCGTGCCACAGTGGATGAGTTGAAGAACCTGTCCGAGGCCACCACTGCCGCCATGGAAATGGGGCAGACGCGCTCCACAGAATCCAACCGGGCGATTCAGCAAGCCGCGGAGGCTATTAACCGCATTGAACAGGCCATTGATTCGGTCAGCAGTATGAACAACCAGATCGCGGCGGCCTGCGAGCAACAGGCAGCCACGTCGTTGCAGATCAACGAGAACATTCATGCGGTTGCGACCCGTAACGCTGAGGTGGCCAAAGAGGCCGACAGTGTGCAGAACATGGCGGGTGAGCTGGAGAACAGCGTGGTCCGGGTGGACGAGTTGATCAGCCGCTACCGGTTGCCCTGAAAACCCGTCAGAAAAATTGATCTGGGTTCTGCAGGATCTGGCGCATCTGCCGTTAATATTGACAGTTATCAAGTTCAAACAAGTCCAATAATTCCGACTGCCGGATCTGCGTGAGTAAGAGCTATGTTCCTGTCTGAAAAACGAGCAAAACAACAGATTCAATCTTTACTTGATAACGGGGTGCCCACACGTTGTCCGGACTGGCTGGTGCCACTGGCAGAGTATTTGTCGTCGGTGCGTTCCGAGGAGCTTTCAGTGGCCAACGGGGCGGTGGATGTCTCCCGCCATATTTCTGATCTGGGCCAGGGCGCTCTGGAGTTTGACGACCGCATTCATAACCTTGTCGCCAATATTCAGACGTTGTCCGCCGCCATTGAGGAAATGTCGGCCAGTGCGTCGGAAGTGGGTGGCCTGGGCCAGGATGTACTGGAGCAAGCCTCCCGGGTAAATGAGTACACCAGGGAATCCATTTCCGCGCTGGAGGATATGGAGGCGCGTCTGGCCGAGGTGGATATCGCCCTGACCCAGGCCAACGAGGAAATGCGTTCGCTGGCGGAGCAAACCCGGAGTATTGAATCGCTTACCAACACCGTGAATGAAATATCCGACCAGACAAACCTGCTCGCCCTTAATGCGGCGATTGAGGCCGCCCGTGCCGGTGAGGCGGGCAGGGGCTTTGCGGTGGTTGCGGACGAGGTGCGGCAATTAGCTGCCCGAAGTGCGGGGGCGGCGCAGGAAATCAACGGGATTGTCTCGCAGATCATCTCCGGCTCTGAATCGGTCCAGTCCCGGTTGGGAAATTCCGTACGTGCTGTGCAGGCCTCGGGGGAAAGCCGGGAGCGGGTGGCGGAGGTGATACATCAGTCCCGGGAGTCCTCGAACATCAACTACGACCAGGCAACCTCCATTGCCGCTGCGGCCGAGGAGCAGAGTCAGGTGGCCGCGGATATGGCGCGTCAGGTCAGTTCCAACTCTGAAGATTCCGATGCTTTGGCCAGTATTTTCCGGGATTTGATGCAGGCGATTCGCCCACTTCGGGACGACACCGACCGCATCTTCAGCCAGATCCGGTTAACCACTCCCTGTCTCGTGCTGGCCAGTGCCAAGCGTGATCATGTGGTCTGGGTGGACAAGCTCATCCGCTTTGCCGTATTCAATGAAAACTCGATCACTGAGGCGGAAGTGAAGGATCACACCCAGTGCCGGCTGGGCCATTTCCTGGCCAGCGACAAGGCTCAGCCCATGCACCAGCTCCGCAGTGCTGACCGGCTGATTAAGGTGGTTCACCCACAAGTGCATAAAGCAGGCCGTGAGCTTTATAAAACGGCCCAGGAATTTCATCA
This sequence comes from Marinobacter sp. EN3, assembly GCF_000475315.1. Classification (NCBI taxonomy): domain Bacteria; kingdom Pseudomonadati; phylum Pseudomonadota; class Gammaproteobacteria; order Pseudomonadales; family Marinobacteraceae; genus Marinobacter; species Marinobacter sp. EN3. The sequence goes on along the minus strand of NZ_AXCC01000074.1, from coordinate 163,151 downwards.
GAAGAGGATCAGTTCTGATCGCTATTCTGAACTCTCCCGGGAGTTGGTAGCCACGCTCAAGTCTTCCTCAGGCGAAGTCATTGACCTGTTGGATGACATGATTGAAGAAGTTCTGAAGCGTGGCGATCTGGGCTGTTAGGCAGCCTCTTCCTGCCAACGCTGGCGCACCTCAAGTATCGCCGGCAGGCAGCGAAAGAAGGCCTCGACCAGTTCCGGGTCGAAATGCTTGCCGCTTTGCTCGCGAATCAAATCCGTTGCCTGTTCTATCGGCCATGCTTTCTTGTAAGGGCGCTCGCTGGTGAGAGCGTCGAAGACATCGGCCAGGGCCACGATCCGGGCAGAGATGGGAATAGCGGCGCCTTTCAGGCCTTGAGGATAGCCGCTGCCATCCCATTTCTCGTGATGATTCTGGGCCACTTCCCGCGCCATATTAAGCAGGTCTGAGCCGTCTTCTCCGATGATCTCCGCCCCGATTTCCGCGTGGCGCTGCATGACAGCCCACTCGTCCGGATCCAGTTTGCCGGGTTTCTGAAGGATAGCGTCCGGAATGCCGATTTTGCCGATATCGTGCATCGGGGCGGCATTGAGCAGGGTGTCAGACCAGGCTTCGCCGAGCCCGGCCTCCAGTGCAATCAGCCGTGAGAAATGGCTCATGCGGATTACGTGCAGGCCGGTTTCGTTGTCCTTGTATTCTGCCGCTCGCCCCAGCCGCTGAACGACGGCCAGCCGGGTCTCTATCAGCTCGTCCATACGCACCAGAGACAGATGATTTTTCACTCTGGCCCGGACTATCGCCGCATTCACGGGTTTGGTTATATAGTCCACCGCGCCCAGTTCAAAGCCCCGGGCCTCGTCATCTGCGTCCGACAATGCGGTGACGAAGATCACCGGAATAGTACGGATATCCGGGTCTGCTTTCAGGGTTTTGCACACCTCGTAACCGGACAGGCCCGGCATCATCACATCAAGCAGGACAAGATCCGGTTTCTCTCTGCGTGCCAGTTCCAGCGCCCGTTCACCATCTTTGGCGAACAGTAGCCGGTAGTGGTCGGAAAGTACGTTGCGCAGCACCTGAAGGTTGGCTGGCTCGTCGTCCACCAGCAGCAGGGTCTTGGTGTCGGTCAGCATTGCGAGGCCTCCAGGGTATCGCGAAAAGTGATCAGAATTTTGGCCGCTTTCTCTGGTTCGAAGTCGTCGAGAGCCTCGTTCATCACATCGGCGATCTCCGTGGGCAGTCCTGGCTTCAGCTGGTCGATAGCGCGTTCCGGAATTTCGCCCTGGCTCAGGCGTTCGATCACTTGTGCCAGCGTTTTCGGGTCTATGGCATCCGGTTCAGTCCAGCTTGCGGGGCGCGTTTCAGAGTCCGCTGCTTGTTCGGTCAGCCACTGGCGTGCCCGATCAAAATCGTTCTGGAGCTCCTGCCACAGGGCCTCCGGCACCGGTTTTTCCGATTTCAGCCGGGTCTCCAGGTTTGCCAGCGTTGCCGCTAAACGCCGGAAACCCAGATTACCGGCAATGCCGCGAACCCGGTGGGCTTCGGCTGTCGGGTTATCGGGGCAGAGCCGGATTGCTTCGGGTTGATTCTCTGGCGCTTGCAACAGACGTCCTGCCGCCCGTAGGTGTTTTTTGGCGTCCGGCCAGAGCTGCCTGAGCGTGACGGTATCTATCGTACTGTCGTCGACATCATGACCTGCATTGCTCGGTGCCGAAGCCTCTATGCCCAGGACTCTGGCCATCTCGGCAGTGAGTTCCGGCAGATTGAGTGGTTTGATGGCGAAGCCGTCCATGCCCGCCTCCAGGGCCTGCCTGCGGTCGTCTTCCAGCACACTGGCGGTCAGGGCGATCACGGGTGTGTAGCTGCGTTGGGCGGCGGCTTCATGTTGCCGAATGGCCCGGGTGGCGTCGTGACCGTTCATGCCGGGCATCTGCACGTCCATCAGAATCAGATCGAAGGCCTGGTTGCGGTAGAGGTCCACCGCTTCCTGGCCGTTGGCGGCCGTGGTGACGTCATGTTTGCGGTGAAGCAGCAAAGTTCTCAGTAGTTCCAGGTTTTGTGGCACATCATCGGCAACCAGAATGCGCAAAGGGGGAAGCGCGATTTCCTGGTCTGCCAGCGTATCCTCGTCCACGGCCTGGCCGGTGGGCAGGGGCAGTTCTACCTGGAACACCGAGCCTTCGCCCGGGCTGCTGGTTACGCTGATGGTGCCACCCATCAGTTCCACCAGTTGGCGGGCAATGGTCGTGCCCAGGCCGGTGCCACCGAAGCGACGGGTCATGCTGGAATCAGCCTGGGTAAACGGCTCGAAAATCCTGTCGATGCGATCGGCGGAAATACCAATGCCGGTATCCTCAACCCGGATAACCACTTTGCCCGCGGCGGGCTCCTGCACCTGCAGGGTGACGCCACCCGTCTGGGTAAACTTGACCGCGTTGCTTAACAGATTCAGTACCACCTGCTGAACGCGCAGGGGATCGCCCTGGTAGTAATCGCCGGCCTGATAATCCAGTGTCAGATACAGCCCTTTGCGCGCCGCGTTCAGGGATTGCGTGGCAATCACCTGGTCACAGAGCCGGCGCAGGTTAAAATCGTGCAGTTCGAGTTCGGTATGACCACCGTCCAGTTTGGCGGTGTCCAGTATATCGTTGAGCAGGTTAAGCAGAGACCGGGCCGAGGTTTTCACCACGCCAAGATGCCGTGCCTGGGTTTCATCCAGCGGTGTGTCCAGTACCAGGTCTGTGAAGCCGATAATGGCGTTCATCGGGGTGCGGATTTCGTGGCTCATGTTGGCCAGAAACGCACTTTTGGCGGCGGCAGCCTGTTCTGCGTCCTCTTTTGCCTGGCGCAGATCGGTTTCCATGCGATGGCGCTCGGAAATGTCAGTGATGAAGCCTACAAAGGTGCTGATGCCACCCAGCCGGGATTCACCAATGCCCAGGCGCACCGGTATCTGGTGGCCATCCTTATGCAGCGCCCAGACTTCGCGGCCTGAACCGATGATTTTACGTTCCCCGGTGCGCAGGTAGTTTTTCAGATAGCCGTCGTGGGCGCCCCGATGGGGGTTGGGCATCAGCATGTTGATATTCTTGCCCACGATTTCATCGGCGTTGTAACCGAAGATGCGTTCTGCCGACTCGTTAAAGGACAGTACGATCCCCCGATCCGAGATCTTGATAATACCGTCCACGGCGGCATCAACGATGGTGCGCAGTTCGCTGGCGGTTTCCTGGCTGCGCCTCATCAGGGCGCGATAGCGGGCCACCGCGTTCACCCCGGATGCGAGCAGGCTGAGGGTTACCGTTACGAATGCAATGGTCAGTGCCAGAACGGTGTGGCTGTTGCTCCCGGGCAGAAAATCCGGGGCGGGCTGGCCGATAAACCGGGCGGCTTCCATCGCAGCGTAATGCATGCCGGCGATGGCCAGCCCCATCACGGTACCGGCGAGTAAACGGCGCTTGTACCCACGCAGGCGAGTTCTATGGCGCAGCCCGAAGCTGATCCACAGCGCCAGGGTGCCCAGCATCACCGCCACCACAATCGACAGTGCGAATAACGTTGGGTCGTAGCGAAGTGCCGGCCCGATCTCCATAGCGGTCATGCCGAGATAGTGCATGGCACCGATGCCGGCCCCGACCACCACGCCACCACCGATCAGTCGCGGCCCGGTCAGTTCGTGCCGGGCCAAAAGGCTGAGTGCCACCCATGAAGCAAACAGACTTGGGACGGCGGATAGTGCGGTAATCCAGGGGTGAAAATGCACATGGGTAGGCATTTCAAAGGCTAGCATGCCAATAAAATGCATGGACCAGATGCCAATGCCCAAAGCGGTTGAACCGCTGAACAGGTGCAGGCGCTGCATGTAAAGGGTGTTGCTGCGGCGCGCAGCGGCAACCAGGGTTAGCCCCAGGTAGGAAGCGCCCACAGAGATCAGCAGAGACAACATCACCAGGCCATAGTCGTATTGGCCCGACACCAGCTTGTCGGTCTCTGGATTCAGAACAAAGAAGTGATCAAGCGCCAGCAAGCGAGATTCCTGTAAAAGCTGAAGAGATTTGAGGTATGTACGGTATCAGTACGGGATTGGCTTAAGTATCGTCCTTCTGTTTAATTTGTATACGCCAGGTCACGGATGATACTGACAGTATTCACCGGGGTAATGCAGAACATTCACAGGACTACAGTTGAACTCTCGCCATTCGATGCAATAGTTAAAGGAGATTTCCGAAGAGGAGGCATCGCATGTCGAGTTCATCCCTGAGTAAAGACAGCCTGAATACTCTCTCCACCCTTAGCGCGGGTGGCCAGACCTACCACTACTACAGTTTGCCCAAGGCAGCGGACACCCTGGGCGACCTCAACCGCCTGCCGTTCTCCCTGAAAGTGCTGATGGAGAACCTGCTGCGTAACGAAGACGACACCACGGTCGACCGTTCCCACATCGATGCCATGGTGCAGTGGCTGAAGGACCGGAGCTCCGACACGGAAATCCAGTTCCGCCCGGCCCGGGTGCTGATGCAGGACTTCACCGGTGTGCCCGGCGTGGTGGACCTGGCCGCCATGCGCGAGGCCGTGAAGCAGGCGGGTAAAGACCCGGCCCTGATCAACCCGCTGTCGCCGGTGGACCTGGTCATCGACCACTCGGTAATGGTGGACAAGTTCGGCAATCCATCTGCCTTCAAGGAAAACGTCGCCATCGAGATGGAGCGCAACCAGGAGCGTTACGAGTTCCTGCGTTGGGGCCAGCAGGCCTTTGACAACTTCCGGGTGGTGCCGCCGGGCACCGGCATCTGCCATCAGGTGAATCTGGAATATCTGGGCAAAACGGTGTGGCAGAAACAGGTGGACGGTAAAACCATCGCCTATCCGGACACCCTGGTGGGCACCGATTCCCACACCACCATGATTAACGGTCTGGGTATTCTCGGCTGGGGCGTGGGCGGCATCGAAGCGGAAGCGGCCATGCTGGGCCAGCCGGTCTCCATGCTGATTCCGGAGGTGATCGGCTTCAAGATCACCGGCAAGCTGCGGGAAGGCATCACGGCGACCGACCTGGTGTTGACCGTCACGGAAATGCTGCGCAAGAAAGGCGTGGTGGGCAAGTTTGTGGAATTTTACGGTGATGGCCTGAAAGACATGCCGGTGGCCGACCGTGCCACCATTGCCAATATGGCGCCGGAATATGGTGCTACCTGTGGTTTCTTCCCGGTGGATGAACAAACCATCAACTACATGCGCCTGACCGGGCGGGATGAAGCACTGCTGGAACTGGTTGAAAACTACGCCAAAGCCCAGGGATTGTGGCGGGAGCCGGGTCACGAGCCGGTGTATACCGATACCCTGGAGCTGGACATGGGGGAGGTGGAAGCCAGCCTCGCCGGCCCGAAACGTCCCCAGGACAGGGTCGCGCTTACCAACATGAAGGCGTCGTTCGAGTTACTGATGGAAACAGCCGAGGGCCCGGCGGAAAGCCGCGAGGCCAAGCTGGAATCGGAAGGAGGTGGCACGGCCGTCGGGGCTCAGAGTGCCTATTTCGAGCATCCCGCCAGTCAGCCACTTCATATGAATGGTGAATCTACCCGGTTAGACCCGGGGGCGGTGGTCATTGCGGCAATTACCTCCTGTACCAACACATCCAACCCCAGCGTAATGATGGCGGCTGGCCTGATTGCCAAAAAGGCCGTGGGCAAGGGGCTGAAAACCAAGCCCTGGGTCAAAACCTCACTGGCACCGGGCTCCAAGGTGGTGACCGACTACCTCAAAGTGGCCGGCCTTCAGGATGATATGAACCAGCTGGGTTTCAATCTGGTGGGTTATGGCTGCACCACCTGTATCGGCAACTCCGGCCCCCTGCCGGATGAAGTCGAGAAAGCCATTACTGATGGGGATCTCACCGTGGCCTCGGTGTTGTCCGGTAACCGCAATTTCGAGGGCCGGGTGCATCCGCTGGTGAAAACCAACTGGCTGGCGTCGCCCCCACTGGTCGTTGCCTATGCTTTGGCTGGCAACGTACGGGTGGACCTTACCAAGGATCCTCTGGGCGCAGACCAGGATGGCAACCCGGTGTACCTGAAAGACCTGTGGCCAAGCCAGGCCGAGATCGCGGAAGCGGTCGAGAAGGTCAAAACCGACATGTTCCGCAAGGAATACGGCGAGGTCTTCGAGGGTGATGACATCTGGAAATCCATCAAGGTGCCGGAAAGCAAGGTATATGAGTGGAGTGACAAATCCACCTACATCCAGCATCCGCCCTTCTTCGAAGGCATGGGTGAACAGCCCGAGGCCATTGATGACATAAAGGATGCCAACATCCTCGCCCTGTTGGGGGATTCGGTGACCACCGACCATATCTCACCGGCCGGTTCCTTCAAGCCGGATACCCCGGCGGGCAAATACCTGCAGGAACATGGGGTAGACCCAAAAGACTTCAACTCCTACGGCTCCCGCCGGGGCAACCACGAGGTGATGATGCGCGGCACCTTTGCCAACGTGCGCATACGCAATGAAATGCTCGACGGCGTGGAAGGCGGCTTCACCAAATTTGTGCCCACCGGGGAACAAATGGCCATCTACGATGCCGCCATGAAATACCAGGAGCAGGGCACGCCGCTGGTTGTGATTGCCGGCAAGGAATACGGCACCGGCTCCAGTCGGGATTGGGCCGCCAAGGGCACCCGGTTGCTGGGCGTAAAAGCCGTGGTAGCGGAATCCTATGAGCGCATCCATCGCTCCAACCTGATTGGCATGGGCGTGATGCCGCTGCAATTCCCGGAGGGGACTGATCGCAAGAGCCTGAAACTCACCGGGGAGGAAACGATCAGCATTCAGGGACTGTCTGGCGAGATCAAACCGGGCCAGACCCTGACCATGACGGTGAAATACAAGGATGGCTCTACCGAAACCTGCGAGCTGAAGTCACGGATTGATACTGCCAACGAGGCAGTGTATTTCCAGCATGGTGGTATCCTGCATTACGTGGTGCGGGAGATGCTGAAAAACGCCTAGGCGGCCGGGACTTCCAGCCAGAAGGTGGCTCCCTGGCCAGCTTCTGACGTGAAGTCGACGTCGCCCTCCATCCTGGCCATCAGCTCTTTGGTGATGGCCAGGCCAAGGCCGGTGCCACCTTTGCTCCGTCTGTCCGAACTGTCGGCCTGGGCGAATTTCTGGAACATGCGCTCTCTGAATTCCGGAGCGATACCAGGTCCCTCGTCCTGCACGTAGATTCGGAGCCCTTGGCCATGCGGTTTTGTCCAGATACGAATCTGGCCGTTGACCGGTGAGAACTTGATCGCGTTTGACAGGATGTTGTTGAGTGCCTGTGCCAGCCTTTGCTTGTCCGCCTTAACCGTGGTTGTTGAAAGTTCTTGTGCGTTGAGAGTGATGTTTTTTTCGGTGGCGTAGTTCTGGATGTTTTCCAGACTTTCGGTGATCGCCTCAGACACAGGGAATTCGACCACATTGAAATCCATCTTGCCCGCAATCAGTTTCTCGATGTCCAGCAGGTCATTGATCAGAAAACCCAGCTGATCGCTGTTTCTTTGGGCGATCTTCAGCAATTGTTGTGCTTTTCCTGAAAGCTCTCCGACAGCATTGGTCGTTAACAGCGACAGCGCCCCGGAAATGGAGGTGAGGGGGGTTCTGAGTTCATGACTGACGGTCGAGATAAACTCGCTCTTTAATCGTTCCGCCTCTTTTCGTTGGGAGATGTCCTCGACGATGATCCAGATAACGGATTCTTTTCCCTGAAGGTCCAGGCGCAAACCGTGGAGCATGAGCGGCTGGAGAGTCCCATCTGCCATTGGGAAGAAGCCTTCAACTCCGGTGAAGCGAACCTGGCTTGCCAGGCGGTTGGATATTGAAGGTTCGCTGCGTTGTTTATCGCCGGAAAGGCTGCGCACATCGTCGAAATACCCGATGTTGTTGGCTTTCGAGTCCAGTATTCGGGTGAAGCCCGGGTTGGCCTGTAGCAACTCCCCAGAGATCGCGTCATAGAGGGCGATGCCGAACGGGGCGAGTTCAAACAGGCCCCAGAATCGGAGTTGCATCTGGCGATCACGGAGGATGAGTGTCGTTATCCAGAGTGTGCCGGCAATGATGATCAGAGTGACCAGGCCGAGCAGACTACGCAGCAGCCACGGAGAGTCCGGATGGTCCGGCCATCCATCCGCTGGCTGAGCGTAGAGCTTCCAGGAAAATCCCGGCATGGCCATGGTTGTTGAGACCGGCTCTTGCCAGGCTGCATCGGGCTCACCGAAAAACAAGCCTTCATCTATGTTGCCGGAGCCTGTCGTTGAGAGCGCAAAGACAACCTCGGGAGGGAGGCTGTCCAGCCCAATCGCGGTGTAAAGTCGATCCAGATCCAGAATGGCGGAGATAACGCCCCAAACCCGTCCCGTGTCGTTCTCGAAAATGGGAATACGCGCGGCCAGGCCCTGGCCTCCCTGCACCAGATTAATAGGGCCGCTGAAGACTGCTCGCCGGCTCTCCAGTAGCAGGGCCATTTGAGCCTGAGGCAGGCTCTGGCTTCGAAGATCGAGCCCTAGGGCGGCCTCATTGCCATTAAGAGGGTAGATGTGTTTGATGACAAATGCGGGGGCCAACCCGATGTTCAGCAGTTCCGGCGCCAGCTTGAAGATGACGGAAGCCAGCCGCTGAAATCGCTCTTCGCCGATGTCGGGTTGGACCGCAACGTTTGCGGCGAGCCCCCATACTGTCTGTGTGTTTTGCAGAATGGTGGCGCGCAGACGCAGCCCCAGATCATCTACCTTCTCTTGCCAGTTCGCCCGCACATCGGCCCGGTGTCGTTCCGTTGCGGTTGAGTCGATCGCCAGCGCGAGCCCGACCGTAAGCAGGCATACCGTTAATCGAGCAAGCCAGACCAGGCCGAAAAAAGCTTGTTCTTGTTTTTGTGTGCTCATGTCAATGCAAGCTCATGTTAAGGGTAACTCCAGCCAAAAGGTGGAACCCTGCCGCTCGGCCGAGTTGAACCCGACACTGCCACCCATCTTCGTCATGATTTCTCTGGTGATTGCCAGTCCAAGGCCGGTCCCGCCTTGTCCGCGGGTAACAGAGCCATCTGCCTGCGCGAACTTCTGAAAGATCCTGGATCGGAAGCTCTCAGGTACGCCGATCCCCTGGTCTTTCACCGAGATGCGGACCGCCGATTCTGACGATTCAATATCGACGAGGACTTCGCCGTGCTCGTGTGAGAATTTGACGGCGTTGGACAAAAGGTTGGTGAGAGCCTGTTTCAGCCGGATGCTGTCAAACAGCGCCGTGAGCCCCGGTGAACCGTCCCGCAGAGTGATGCGCACCTGACGCTGTTTGGCGAAGGGCTGGATTTCTTCAATGGCTGTGGTTACGCACGTTCCAATGTCCTGTTCCTCAGACGCGATGGGCATGTTGCCCGCAATCAGTTTTTCGATATCCAGGAGATCGTCTATCAGCAGCTTCAGGTGGTCGGCGTTGCGCTTTGCGATGGAGAGCATGTGACGGCTTTTCTCGTCGATGTTCCCCGTAACGCCACCCAAAATCAGCCCCAGGGACCCGGAAATCGAAGTGAGGGGAGTTCGCAATTCGTGGCTGACGGTGGAGATGAACTGATTCTTCATCTGCTCGGCTTCGTATCGCTCGTTGATGTCTACGATATAGCCGTGCCAGAGAATGCTGCCATCCGGCAGCTTTTCCGGGTTGGCCTGGCCCTCGACCCAATGCCAGTTGTGGCCTTGCCACTGAATTCGATAACGCTGGTGCCAACGGCTCAAAGTGTCTGCGGACTGTTGAATGCTCTCCGCAACCTGTGGAAGGTCTTCAGGGTGGATAACGCCGAAAACCGGACTGGCATCGTTTGCCGCAGCTTCGGCGCTGATGTTGTAGATCTGCTGGATACCTTGGCTGGTGTAGGGGAAGGTGCTGTGGCCGTCCGGCCAGAGACGGTACTGGTAGAGCATTCCCGGCGCGTTGCTGACGAGTTTTTCCAGGGTCTCGGCCTGCCGGGACTGGTGAATGGCGTCGGCGACCCAGCGGGCCAGCAGGTTTACAAACATCTTTTCCGTTTCGGTAAACGGTGGTTTGCGCGGTATGGAGGATGAAAAGTTCAGAGTTCCGAACAGTGTGTCATCTATCCAGATTGGCGCGGCCAGGTAGCTTTCCAGACCAAACTCGGCGTAGCAGGGATGATCCTGAAATCGCGAACGCCCCATGTGGTTGATGGCGAGCACGTCACCCCGCTCAAGAAGAATGGAGCAGTAGGTTTGCTCAACGGGCAAGGTGAGTCCGTTCTCAAGTGCCTCGTTTCGGCGCGCATGGTGCCAGAGTACGGTGTAGGCGCCACCATTGATTTCGCTGACAATGGCCGTTTCTGTTCCCAGGAAATGGTTGGCCTTGTTGAGCGCTAGCGGAATGGCAGTATCAAGATTGCCTTTCACTTCCAGAACGATTTCGTTCAGTGTATTCAGTGCACGGGTGCGCTCACTGTAGTAGTTGCCCAGCTCCTGAAACTGCAGTTCGCGTTCGATGATATCGGCCAGGTCTCTGAGTGTTTTCTCGTCCCGGTTCGAAAAGCCTCGAGGTTTTTTGTCGATAATGCATAGGGTGCCAATGCGAAAGCCGGAGCGGTCCTCCAGCGGTGCGCCCGCATAGAAACGGATGTGAGGTTCTCCCGTGACCAGGGGGTTGTCGGAGAAGCGTTCATCGGCGAGGGCATCGGAAACCACGAAGGCTTCGGATTTCAGGATGGCATGGCCGCAGAACGAAATGTCACGACCGGTTTCCCGGACTCCCAGGCCATAGCAGGACTTGAACCACTGGCGTTCCCGGTCGACCAGTGACACCAACGCAATCGGCACATCGAACGCCTCGGCGGCAAGCCTTGTTACCCGATCGAAGCGCTCCTCCGGGGGAGTGTCGAGCAGCTTTGTCGCCTCCAGGGCGGAGAGCCGTTGTGGTTCTTCGGGTGGGTACTCAGGTGACTTCATGATCAGGCTCCCTTGAGGTCTCCTGGCGGGGAATGTCGAGCCAGAAATGGGCCCCTTGCTGGTAATAGTAGCCCACTTGGCCGTGCATCAGATGGGCCAGCTCACGGCAAATGGCCAGCCCCAGGCCAGTGCCGGACTGTGCCTGTTTTGAGGATGGGTTGGCTTGTGCAAACCGCTCGAACAGATGTGGGATAAACTGCTCATCCACCCCCGGGCCGTGGTCCGAAATGATGAATCGGATGGTGTTCTGATTAACCGTCCGGGCGGACAGCTGAACGGCGGCGCCAGTGGGAGAGAACTTGATGGCGTTGCTGATAAAGTTGTCCAGTATCTGTCGGAGTCGCTGGGGGTCGGCTCGGACCACCAAGGGTTCAGGGGCCGGGACTGCGCACAAAGAGACACCATAATGGGTGGCCATTGAGCGATTGCCTTCAATGGCCTGCTCCAGGGCTTCACTGACCTGGATTGTGCCAATCTGCAACATCATTTTTCCGGCGATGGCTTTATTGAAATCCAGCAGATCTGAAATCAGCAGCTGCAGTTGTTCGCCGTTGCGCAGCGCTACTTCCACCATTTTCCTGGCCTTTTCCGGAAGCTCGCCGGCCGCCTCCCGGTCCAGCAGTTTCAAAGAACCGTTGATTGAGGTCAGAGGCGTTCTCAATTCATGACTCACGGTGGCCACAAACTGGTCTTTCATCTGGTCCAGAGCTTCCCGTTCCTCCATCAGCCGGTTGAAGGCCAGCGCGAGATTGCGGGTTTCCGGCGGGCCCTTGGGCTTCAAGCGGCGGGTATCCGATGCGCCGTCCACCATGGCTCTTATCCGTGTGGACATGTGTTCCAGGGGCCGGGTGGCAGTGCGCCCGAGTAGCCAGGCTGCTGTGGCCAGAATCAGTGCAGCCAGTACGCTGAGCAGCAGAAAGTTTTCAAATGAGGCCCTGGCCGGGCCAGTCACGCCTTCATAGGGCTCGGCGCGCAGAAACAACCAGCCGACACGCTCCAGATGACGGGTCGCATAAATCCAGCGTTTACCGGATTTGTCGGTCACTACCCCCGATGTGACGCCAGACAGCGCTGCGTCGATAATCAGGTTCTCGCCGGGTGGCGGTAGCTCAGGCATCGGAGCCCCTGGGGTCAGCGAATCCACCTGTGTGAAGTGCCCGGTATCGAGCACCTTGAAGATGGCGTTACTTTTTTCACTCAAGGAGTCGGGAATGATGCCGGATTCAGCCAGGTTGATGCTGCCGCCCGCCAAGCCCAGCAGATCGCCGTCGTCACTGACAATGGGAGCCAGAAAAGATAGCAGTGGCAATCCGGTGGTGCGGCCGATAATGGGACGGCTGATCACCGCTTGCCGGCTAGTCAGGGCTTCCCGGAAATGCGGGCGGTCTGAGTAGTCAGTGCCGATTCGTCTGGGCACAAAACGGTTCTCTGCAATGGCGACACCCTTGTCATCAAAAATGAGCAGGCCGCCTTCGAAATAGCGTTCAAGACTGGGCTGGCGCCCGAGAAGCTCTTTCAACTCAGGCAGAGGGCGCAGGTTGTCGCCGTCCGTGAGAAAAGCCGAGAAGGCCTTCAGTGCCTCCAGGCGAATCTGAAGCTGTTGGTCCACAATGCGCGCAGCCGAGTCGGTTTCCAGCAGCTGCCTTTGGGTCAGAACGTTCTCGAAATCCCTTACCAGCCCGTTGTAGGCAAAAAACAACACGGCTGCCATGGTCGCAATACTGCTGGAGATCGTAATCAGGGTAACGCGTATACCTAACGATGGGGATCTCAACGGTAATCCTTAGTGGCGTGGTCGAGAGCGGAAAAACGTGCTTACATAGAGCTTAGAGTATTTCCAGAGTCGGAAAAACCAGGATTCGGGGAGTTTTTTTGGATAACCAACGGCAAGACGACATCAGTGATCGCCTGAACGTTCTGAAACTGCGTTTTATCGAGCGTTTAAGGGGCGAGTTGACCTACCTTTCGGGGTTCGCGACCCTGATTCGAGAGGGCCGGGTGGATGAGCTGACCCTCAGCGACTGTAGTCAAAGGTTGCATAAGTTGGCGGGATCTGCGGGCACGTTTGGTTTCCCCTCCCTTGGAGAATTTGCGCGAGAGCTCGAAAAACGTCTCAAGCGGGAGCAAGAAGCTTTGGCGGAGGAATCCGACGCCCAGTTCGATTGTCTTCCCGTTGATGAAAATGTCGCCGACCAGCTTGAACTCCTGATTGGCATCGCCGATCTGGATAACCCGTTGTCCACGGAGCGGGAGCGATCGGCGCAAGCCGATGAAGAGCTGGTCTCCCATGGCATGCAGGTTCGGCTGATCGTGGTTCTTGATGCCACGGATCAATTGGCGTCCTTGCCGGATGAATTGCAGAAATACGGGTTTTCTGTCGAGACGATAGAGAGCCGGGAAGGCGTGGTGCAGGCTTCAAGTACTGATCCTGGTAATGCCGCAGCCGTGATCTGCAGCGATGCCAGTATTGAAAGTGTGGCTCGTTGGTTGGAGGCCCATCCCCGCGGCGCCTATCAGCCACCGGTGCCGGTTGTTTGCATCGGACAGGCCGAAAACTTCGATCGTCGCTATCACGTTGCCCAGCACGGGGCACGTGCGTTCATGTCGGCGCCGGTGGACCTGCCCGAACTGGTGGAGCGGCTGGAAACCCTGGTTCAGGAACTGGCCGCCGGCACCAAGGGCCGCGTGATGATCGTCGACGACGACCGAGAACTGGCTGAGCACTATTGCCTGGTGCTCAATTCTGCCGGTATTGAGGCCCATGCCGTATCTGACCCTTTGACGCTGCTGTCAGAACTCTATGCGTTCGAGCCTGAGCTGTTGCTGATGGATATTGAGCTAGGCGCGCATTCTGGCGTCATTCTGGCTCGGATGATCCGCTTCCATGCCCGCTGGTTGAGCCTGCCGATTGTTTACCTGTCTTCCGAAGATGATCCGGAGCGCCAGCTTCGTGCGTTGTCCGGCGGTGCCGATGAGTTCCTGGTCAAACCGATTTCAGACGATTACCTCATCCGGGCCGTCCAGATGCGCTGTCATCGGGCTCGGCAGCTGTCTGAGCTGATGAACCGCGATAGTCTGACGCGACTGCTGAAACACTCGGTAATCAAACAGGAAGTGGAAAGGGAGCGTCAGCGTTGCACCCGGGGCGATTACAGCTCTGTTGCGGTTCTGCTGGACATTGATCATTTCAAGCAGGTAAATGACACCTGGGGGCATGCACAGGGTGATGTTGTCATCCGGACTCTGGCCAATCTTTTGCGCAACCGGCTGAGGGAATCTGATGCCATCGGTCGCTACGGTGGTGAAGAATTTCTCGTGGTACTGCCGCATTGTGAGCCGCCAGCTGCCCTGCGACTTATGTCCGGTATTCTTGAGAGTTTTTCTGAACTGGAGTTTTCCAGTGAAGACGACGTGTTCCACGTGACGTTCAGCGCCGGGGTCGCAAAAATCAATGATTTTTCTGCCGGTGATCAAATCATTGAAGCGGCTGACAAGGCACTCTATGAGCGGAAACGAAACGGCCGCAATGGCGTTACGCTGTATACAGCTAACGCGTAGGTCAATCATGCTGCGGAGAATGCCTTGAAAGCATTGGTGCTTGAAGACGATGATCTCTTTTCGGAGCTGCTGGAGACCGTAGTGGCGGGGCTCCGTCCAGGCATGCGGGTGACGGTGGCGAGCCGGCTGTCTGAAGCCTTCCGATATGTTGAAGATGACGATTTTGATCTGATTATTGCGGACTGGAACCTGCCGGATGGCTCGGGGCTGGAGCTGGTTCGCAGGGTGCGTTCGGCTAAAGCGACCATGCCCGTTGTGATCGTCTCGGCCCGGGCCGATCGGGACTCCGTATTGAAGGCCGCCCATTACGGCATCAATGGCTATATTACCAAGCCGCTGGACGTTCGTGTCCTGCATAAGAAACTCACCGATCTCCTGTCCGATACTCCTGCGAAGCTGCCTTCGATCTCGAGTTATCTGGCCGATGCGCTGGAGAACATTACGCAGTTGCCGTCCGATCTGGATGCTGCTGAGATTCTGGATTTATTCCGGCGTCAGGACGAGCTTTCTGCATCACAACTTGCGGAACGATGGCGGGATCAGCCAGCGTTGACATTACGTTTGCTGGATGTCGCCAACAGTACGTCGTTTCGCCGCACGGGGGAGCCTCTGGATACAGTCCGGGACGCGATCAGTTCGATCGGGGTTGCGATGGCGTTGAACCAGGCGTTGGCATTGTCACTGGATGTTTCCAGAAACATCCAGCATCTGCCATTGCGTGCACGGGCTGACACGTTTTACGAGCAGGCGTTCACTGTTGCGACCTCTGCCCAGGCTATGGCGCTGAGACTCAAAAAGCAGCCGATGCTGTTCCAGCAGGCTGGCCTGCTCAGTCGCCTTGGTGAGATGGCCCTGGTCAAAGTGCTGGATGAATACGTGGCGCTGGGTGGCGAGGTGGAGGAGGCCGCGTTTGAAGCCCTGTTTCGGGAATGGTCCGCACCGTTTGGAAATCGACTGAAAATTCACTGGCATCTGCCACTTGGTTTGAGAGAGTTGATTGGTGCAGTGCATTCGCTTGGTTCTGACTGTACCCGTGAAAACCGACTGTTGATGAGGGCGGCCTCTCTGGAAGCGGCGGGTGAGAAAGCCGGCGAAGAATGCCAGCGTTTACTGCGACGGCTGGGCCTGGATGAGACAAAATCAGAGGAGTTAAAGCCCTCGTGAGTCAACAAGTTGATCGCGTGCTTTACGTTGAGGATGATGAGGACATTCGCAGTGTGGCTGAGCTGGCACTGGTGGATGTGGGCGGCTTCGATGTCTGCCTGTGTGCCTCCGGTCAGGAAGCCCTATCACGCATTGAGGAATTTGGACCGGATCTGGTTTTACTGGATGTGATGATGCCGGGTATGGATGGGCCTCAGACTCTGAAAGCCTTGCAGCAGCGCCCGGAGGGGCTGAATATTCCGGTTATCTTTATGACCGCTCGTTTACAGCCCTCGGAAATTGAGGAATACCGGTTGCTGGGCGCCATCGGTGTCATTCCGAAACCCTTTGATCCCATGACTCTGGCCGATGATATCCGGCGTCTGGTGGCCGACAACCCGGAGCGTTGAAGCGGGTGCGTCGTCATTGGTTTTAGGGTAGGCTGGCGCCCCGCAAATGAACTGATCACCGAGGTTGTCATGTCATCCCCCCAGTCGCCGGAAGAAATCAAGGCCAAGCTCAACCTGGAGACCTCCCGCATTCACTGGCATGAGCTGCAAACCTATTATGCCCGTGGCCAGGTGGTGCGAGTGGCGCCAGAGCTGGATCTGCTCAATGTGGCAACCCAGTTGGCGGCGGACAACAAGGCCCAGTTCGAGCACTGGATGTCCGGAGGGCAGGTGGGCGAGGTGGCGCCTGACCTCGCGCGCGCCTGGTACGACCGCAATGCGGAACTCTGGGCAGTCGTCATTGCCCCCTGGGTGCTGGTACAGGACCGTTCTGGTGAGCGTCTTCACTGAACGTCCCCGGTTTTCTCCCTAGCTGTCCTGCTCTTTATCCCTGTATTCGTTCGAGGTTTTCATGCTGACCGGTGCGCTCCTGATCCTGGCCCCGTTGTTTCTGGGCTTTGCCATTGCCCTCTCCAATCGTCAGTTGATGACCGTGATTCACTATTCGGTGGAGGGCCTGGTGTATTTCATCCTGGCCCTGTTGGGATTGGGGCTCGGACAGATGGAAGGGCTATTGGGCCAACTGGGTACCATGGCTGCCCAGGTAGCGGGGCTGGTGCTGGTCTTGCTGGTGGCGAACATGGCGGGCCTGTGGCTGTTTCACCGTTGGCAGCCCATGCACACGGAGGCGGCTGAAACCGGTTCCAGGCCCGGTTATGGCCGCCTGTTTCTGGCAGGCCTCAAACCGCTTTTGTCCGTGCTTGTCGGTGCTCTGCTCGGGTATTTCCTGTTCCCGGATCTGCCGATGGTGGACGATGTGGCCACCTGGGCGCTGATGTTGCTGCTGTTCCTGATCGGGCTGCAATTACGTAATGCTGGCCTGTCATTGCGCAAGCTGCTGATGAACCGCCAGGGGCTGGGCATTGCACTGGCTCTGGTGGTTAGCTCCCTGGTGGCGGGACTGGCTCTGGTGCCTGTGCTGGATATTCCCTGGCATCAGTCTTTGGCCCTGGCCTCCGGGTTTGGTTGGTATTCTCTCTCAGGCATTGTTATTGGCGATGCCCTGGGGCCGGCCTGGGGCGGTGTTGCTTTCCTGAACGATGTCCTGCGGGAGATCATCGCTCTGGCCCTGATTCCGCTGGTGATCCATGCCCGGCCGGCCATGGCCATCGGCTACGGCGGAGCCACCGCCATGGATTTCACACTGCCGGTCATCCGTAGTAGTGGTGGTCTGGCCTGTGTGCCGGTGGCCATTGCCTCCGGCTTTCTGCTGTCCTTCCTTTCGCCGGTGCTGATGGGGGTTTTTCTGTCGCTGGGATAGGTTGATTTTGCTCAATTTGACCCGGTGCAATGCTTTGGTCAGATTTACGGTTATAGTGGCTACGGATTAGTATGCAAAGACTACCCACCTCTGTCCCGGAGCTTCTGGATGCACCGCCGTCACTTTCTGCACCTGACGATAGCTGCCGCTGTTGCTGCGGGAATGAGTGGTTGCTCCCGGCGAGATCATCTGAGAACCGGCATTCACCCCTGGATTGGTTACGAACCCCTGTACCTGGCAGAAGAATTCGGCTGGCTACCGGAGACAGTGCAGTTGGTGAAAGGCCAGGGGGCCAGTGATTCCATCAGCGGACTGGTCTCCGGCAATCTGGACGCCGCAGCCCTGACTCTGGATGAAACCCTCAGGGTTCTTGCCGCCGGGGTGCCCGTAAAGGCCGTTGCCGTCACTAACGTTTCCGTGGGCGCGGACGTGCTTCTGGTGCGGCCTGCAATTACCAGCCTCTCAGATTTGCAGGGCCGACGGGTCGCGGTGGAGCTCGGTGGCGTGTCCGGCATCATGTTGTTTTCTGTGCTTGAGCGCGCGGGCTTGACCAGTAACAACATATCGGTGGTGAATTTACCGGTCCACGAACATATCGGGGCCTGGCAGCGTGGTGATATCGACGCTTCCATCAGCTACGAACCGGAGGCCTCCCGGCTGGTGGCCGAAGGTGCGGTACGTCTGTTTGACAGCAGCCAACTGCCGGAAACCATCTTCGATCTGCTGGTGGTCACGGATGCTGCGGCCAGTCGGCAGCCAGCTGCGGTACGGGATCTGGTGAAAGGACATTTTCTTGGCCTGCAGCATCTGGTTCGCAACATGCACGATGCGGTCTATCGGGTAGCCACACGCCAGGAGGTGTCACCGGATATGGTGCGCCAGTCCCTGGCAACCGTGATGTTGCCGGAACTCTCGGCCAATCACCGGTACCTCACGCACAACGGTCGGCTGGAAGTGGTGGCGAAGACCCTGGCAAGTATTATGGTTCGTGAGGGGCTGATGGATAAGCCCCTGCGCTATGAGCACCTGACCGATCCGGCTTTCCTGCCTCGGAGCCTGCCATGATAAAGGCTTTGCTTTCCCACTGCCTGGTTTGGCTGTTGCTGGTTGCTGCCAGCGTGCCGGCAGCGGTGGCAGCCGGGGACTCGGTAACGCTCGGCGTTTTTGCCTACCGGCCGGACAATGTGATCAATGAACGCTATCAGCCCCTGGCCGACTACCTGACCCTGGAAACCGGCATGGCAGTGAACCTGAAGGTTTTCAATCAGGATGATATGAACCGGGCCCTGGCGGCCAACCAGATCGATTTCTTCCTCACCAATCCCAGCCACTTCCTGGTGATTCGCAGTGAACGCAGTCTGACCGGAGCCCTCGCAACCCTGCGCCGCAGCTGGCGGGGCGAAACCACGGGCAGTATTGGTGGCGTGATTATTACCCGTGTTGAACGGGACGATATCAACCGCCTGCAGGATCTGGAGAAAAAGAGTATTGCTATGCCGGGGCTGACGTATCTGGGGGGTTATCAGGCCCAGGCGCTGGAGCTGGTCAATGCGGGCGTGGATGTCCGCCGCCACAACCGGATGGTGTTTCTGGGCAATCACGATAGGGTAATCCGCTCGGTGCTGTCGGGCGATACCGATGTCGGATTCATCCGTACCGGTATCTATGAAGAACTGCTGAGCGAGAACCCGAACCTTGCCGGCGAACTGAAAATCATCAATCCGCAGCAGCTTCGAGGCTATCCGTTTGTTCTGTCCACCCGGCTGTACCCGGAGTGGCCTCTGGTTTCTCTGCCCCATGTCGACAGCAGGACGGTACGCCGGGTTGCTTCCGCCCTGTTTGCTCTGGAGCCAGAGCATGCGGCGGCGCAGGCGGCCGGTCTGGCCGGGTTTTCGCCGCCTGCAGATTACCAGTCGGTCGAAATGCTGAGCCGAAGCCTGCGGATGCCGCCGTACGATCAGGTGCCGAGGGTAACCTGGGTCGACATACTCCACCAATACCGTAACTGGGTGATTACCGTTGCTGTGCTGTTTGTACTGCTGGTGATTACGAGTCTCTGGCTCGGCCGCAAGAAAAAGCAGCTGGCCTCTGAAGAGCGCAGGCTGCGCACACTGATTGCCAGTTGGCCCCAGCCGATGCTGATGATCCGCAATG
Organism: Marinobacter sp. EN3; assembly: GCF_000475315.1. Taxonomy (NCBI): domain Bacteria; kingdom Pseudomonadati; phylum Pseudomonadota; class Gammaproteobacteria; order Pseudomonadales; family Marinobacteraceae; genus Marinobacter; species Marinobacter sp. EN3. Next base: position 143,555 of record NZ_AXCC01000074.1, on the reverse strand, counting down.
GTGAACTGGTGGACTGCAACCGGGCGGCTGTGGATCTGGTTGGCTATACCTCCGAAGCTTCGTTGTTGGGCAAGTCTCTGGCGGCCTTCTCACCTCATAGCCAGCCGGATGGAGCTCCGTCGTCACAGAAATCCGAGGCGCTCTTTACCCGGGTGACGGCTGGAGAGGTGTCCCAGACGGAATGGCTGTTTGTGCGTTCGAACGGGGAACGGGTGTGGGTGGCCATGACCTTGGCCCCGGTTTATGAACACGGCAGCGACATCCCTTCGGTACTCTGTTCCTGGCATGACATCACTCGCAGAAAGCAGGCTGAGGAACAGCAGCGGTTGGCGTTAAGGGTGTTCAAGAATGCCCGGGAAGCTATTTTTATCACCGATGCCCACGGCGTGGTGATGGACATCAACGAGTCCTACACCCAGATCACCGGGCGGGATCACAAGTCTGCCATTGGCAGCCTGCCGCCCATGCCGGTAGATGAGGGCAGTGCCATACTGGTGGCCGCCAGCAGGCATGGGGTGTGGAGCGGGGAGTTTGCAGCCCGGCACCAGGACGGCCAGGCCATTGTCTTGAACCTGAGTCTGAGCAGTGTGCTGGACGAGCAGGGCGAACTGTCTCACTTTGTGGGGGTCTTCAGTGACATCACAAGGCAGAAAGAGATTGAGAAGCAGCTTCGGATCATGGCCCACTACGACGCCCTGACCAATTTACCGAACCGGGTACTGTTCTCGGATCGTCTGCACCAGTCCATGGCCCAGGCCCGTCGGCAGAATTACCGGTTGGCGGTTGTCTACATCGATCTGGACCAGTTCAAACCGGTGAATGATGCCTTTGGTCACGATGCCGGTGATGGCTTGCTGGTGGAAGTGGCCCGGCGCATGCGTGCCACCCTCCGGGAGGAGGACAGTCTGGCACGATTGGGCGGCGATGAGTTTGCCGCCATCATCGTCAATGTCCCGGACGCGGTTACTCTGGATATACTGCTCTCGCGTTTGCTAACGGTCATTGCCGAACCGGTCTGGGTGGCCAATCACAGCGTTGAAGTGTCTGCGAGTATGGGGTACACCCTGTACCCTCAAGGCGAGGAAATAGACGGAGATCAGCTGCTTCGCCAGGCTGACCAGGCCATGTATCGGGCCAAGCGTGAAGGCAAGAACCGCTATTACTGTTTTCAGGATGCCGATGCCTGATCATGGCTTTGGTTGAGTAGCCCCACGCCGTCCTGCCAATACAGCGCCTTGCTCCACTGATCGGTGAGCCGGCGCACGGCGCTGAGCTCATCCAGAACCTGAGCCCCCAGGCTGGAACTGAATTCCCGCCGGATCATCTTCTGCAGGGTGGCTGCTTTCAGCTGATGGTAGACGGTTTCGGCTTCCTGTAGCTGCTCCGGTACGGGCGTTTCTGAGGCCACCAGCGCCCGAATAACCTCAAAATAGCGGTTGAAAACCGACTCCAGCGTCTCGAAATCCGTGCGCCGGGCCAGCGCCCGAAGTCGAACCAGATGCAGGGTCAGCTCGGTGGCTTCAGCCAGGTAACGACAGGTGCGAATGCTCAGCGTCAGGGCATCTACCACCGACGGATGCATTTTCTCGGCTCTCAGGCGCCCGATGTAGTCGGTGATGGCCAGATTCAGGTTGCGCACGGCATCGGCCTTCGGGCGTACATCGGATTCCGCCAGGCTTTCCCGATCCAGGCATACCCGCAGCAACCCCCGGCTGTGGCCAATCAACCGCTTCATCTCCTGATCTACGGCGCCGATGGCCAGTTCCGGTGTCGTCACCAGAGTGTCATCGAGATAGCGGGGTTCGGCGTTGTCCTCTTCCTTGCTGCGAAACAGCCGGCCGAGAAAACGGGCAAACGGTTGGGTGAAGGGCAGCATGATGGCGGCACCCAGAACGTTGAACAACGTATGGAATAAGGCCAGAGAAACCGCCGGGTTGGCTTCCAGATCCAACATGTTGGTCAGGGTATTCACCAGCCAGAGCATGGCCGGCAGCACCAGCAGGGCGATGACGCCGGTGACCAGGTTGAACAGGATATGGCCGGTGGCCAGCCGGCGGGCGTTTGCTGTGGCTTTCAGGGCCGACAGCGCGGCGGTCGAGGTTGAGCCCAGATTGGCGCCAATCACGGCGGCGGCGGCATTGTCGAGCGGGATCAGGCCGCCAGCTGCAGCGGTGAGTACGATGGCCAGGGCGGCGCTGGAGGACTGGGTAAGAACCGTGGCCAGCAGGCCAATCAGCATGAAGGCCGGCAGGCCATAATCGGCGCTGATCAGGTGGCCGTTCTGGAAACCGAGAGCCGACGACTCGAGCGCGGTTTTGAGAATCGACAACCCCAGGAAAAACAAGGCAAAGCCTGCCAGAGCTTCCCCCAGAAACTGGTTTCTCGGGTTGCGGCTGACCAGTTTGAAGCCCACCCCGGCGGCCAGCAGTGGCAGCGCCATGGCTTCGATCTTGAAGCCGAAGCCAATCAGGCTGACCAGCCAGCCGGTCATGGTGGTACCGATGTTGGAACCGAAAACAACGCCCAGGGACTGGGCCAGAGTCATCAGGCCGGCATTAACAAAACCAATGGTTGCCACGGTCACCGCCCCGGAATGCTGCACGATACCGGTAATAACAAAGCCGGCAAACAGTGCCCGCAGAGGCGTTCTGGTCCAGTGCCCCAACATATGGCGCAGATGATGGCCGGCGGCGTTTTTCAGACCATTGGTCATCATCTCCATGGCCAGGAGAAACAGGGCCAGACCGCCCAGAACCTGGAAAACCGATGACAGCATGATGGGTTATCTTTTTTATGGATGGGGCGTTAACACAAGCCTAGCAGAGCCCGGGCAGCTTTCAGAGTGTCAGACCAGAAACTTTCGGATATCGAGTTTGTAGTCGTCTGGATCGACCGCCCGAACGATCCGGTCCTGGTTGCCGGGGCGAGACAGATCGATGGTATGCACGGTTACAGGCATTCGGAACTTCGTGTTGTACATAACGCGCACCACGGGCAATCTCTGGTCAGATTCATTCGTTTCGATGACCACGCCCAGCTTGCCGCTTTCAAGTAAGACCAATGAACCTATCGGGTACAGCCCAACGCAACGGATAAACTGTTTCACCAGCGTCGGATCCAGGTGATCCCCGGACCACTCCAGCAGTTTCTTCAGCCCTTGAGTCGGCGTCAGGCCTTTGTGGTAAACCCGGTCGGCAGTGATGGCATCGTAAACATCCGTGATGGCAACCATGCGTCCGTACTCGGTGATTTCGTCGCCTTTGAGACCTTCTGGATAGCCGCTGCCGTCCAGTTTCTCATGATGTTGGGCGGCGGTTATCACGGTGATCTCGCCGATGCCTTCGGTGCTGGCAAGAATGTCACGGGAATGGCGGGCGTGCAGCTTCATGACCTCGAATTCTTCCGCCGTCAGTCGGCCAGGTTTGTGCAGAACCTCATCGGGCGTAAGAATTTTTCCGATGTCGTGCAACAAAGCGCCTACGATGGTCTGGTGCAGAACATCCTGAGAGAGTTGCCGGTAATGTCCGAACAGTGACATCAATACGCTCAGATTGACTGAGTGTTCCAACAGGTAATTGTCTTTCTCGCGGATCCGTCCCAGGCAACTCAGGGCATTGGCATTGCGTAGTACCGAATTTTGCAGCTCGTCTGCGAGCTGGTGAATCGGGGCCACATCAATTGCACCACCAATCTTGACGTTGTTCATGAAACTGCCCACCAGGCTTTGGGCCTGGCTGTGCACCTGTTGAGCAATAACTATTTCTTCTGCCAGAGGGGCCTTCGGGGTGTATCCCGGCTTCAGGGCTCCGGCGTTCTGCAGGGCCGTTTCATTGCGCTGATCCACATGCGCCGCCGGCTCGGAATCCTGGCAGTCGGCGCCACGGGTGACATCAATGTAGATATATTGCACGCCCATCTTGCGGATTTTTTCAATGGTCTCTTCCCGCTTGATCACCCCTTGCTTGCGCTGGGTGTTATGGGGGATCCAGTCGTTGTTCAGGTCGGTGATGTACATGCCGACCTTCAGGGCGGAGACAGGAATGCGCTTGATCATTGATGGGGGAAAAACGTTCTCAGGCTATTTTGATAGGTCTGACTTAATACCTGATCCATCGGCAACTCCTTAACGTCGGCAATTTTCTCGGCCACGAACGGCAGGTAAAACGGTGCGTTTTCACGGCCGCGATAGGGTACGGGTGTCAGGAACGGGGCATCGGTTTCCAGCAGGATCTGTTCGATGGGCGTCATGCGTACGATATCGCGCACGTTCTCGGCCTTATTGAAAGTGGTGATGCCGTTGAAGCCCAGGCACCAGCCCTGGTCGATGGCGTATCGTGCCAGCCCGGGCCCGGAGGTGAAGCTGTGAATAACCCCCCGGCGCTCAAGAGAATGCTCGAACTCTTTCAGAATAGCTATGGTATCGTCGTCGGCGTCGCGGCTGTGAATCACCACCGGACGGTCGCTGTCGCAGGCAATCTGAAGCTGCCGGCGAAACACGTCCCGCTGCACGGCGCGATCGGCATTGTCGTAGAAATAGTCCAACCCGATCTCGCCGACGGCCACGATCTTGTCGTCGGTGGCATGCTGGCGAATCTCCGCCTCCACCTCATCGGTGTAGGTTTCCGCTTCATGGGGATGAATGCCCTGGGTACCAAACACCCAGTCAGCCGAACCAGCCAGCTCGCGCACTGCCGCCAGGTTCTCAGGTGACACGGCAATGGTGATCACCTTTTCGATGTTGACCCGCTGGCTTTGCTCCAGGGTATCGGACAACGGCCGGTCTTTCAGGTAGTCCAGATGGCAGTGGGTCTCGATGATCGGGTGATCGAATACGGGAATCTCACGACGTTTCTTGCTCATGCCGGGGTACTAGACTCCATCAGGGTCGGTGTGTGGATGCTATTCTGAGAAGCGAATCACACAAGTTTATCACTTTGTACGATTACTGACCTGCATCGTGGCGATAGGGAGTTTCCTTGATGAAGTATACGGCGTTTGCCCGTTCCTGGTTCCTGAATCCCGACAAGCCGGCTCTCGAAGGCTATCCCTCTCTGTACGAGGGCGAAGACAAGCTACCTGCGCTTGAAGCCAGTCTGGAGGACATCGGAGAGTACCAGAGGCGGTTGTGGGCGAATCGTAAGCGGGCATTGCTGGTCGTCATCCATGGCCCGGACACCAGCGGCAAGGACAGCCTGATCCGGACGCTGGCCACCTATGCTGACCCGGCCGGCTTTCATGCCTGGTCATTCGGGCGACCCAATGAAACGGAAGCAGCGCATGATTTTCTCTGGCGGGTGACGCCCTATCTCCCCGCCTATGGCCAGATGGTGGCCTTCAACCGTAGTCATCATGAGGCCGTGATCGGGGAGCGGGTATGGCCCGTGCGTGATGCCGAAACCTATCACTGGCCGGCCCGGTTCGAGGCGATACGACATTTTGAGCGTCACCTGGTCAGCGAAGGCACCTGTGTCGTAAAAATCTGGCTCAATCTCTCCGAGGATGAGCATAAACAGCGATTGCTCAAACGTCTGGACAAGCCCAGGAAGCGCTGGAAGTTTGACCGCTCGGACATCGAGGGCTGGAAACAGCGCACCCGTTATCAGGCCTTCGCCGAGGAAGCCCTGGCTCAGACCCACACCGAGGAAGCCCCCTGGTTCATTGTGCCCGGCGACCGCAAGCCCCAGGCCCGGGCGATTGTGGCGGCACTGCTGGCCGAGGTGCTGAAACAGCTTGCGCCGGACTACCCGGCCGAACATCCGGATGTACTGGAAGACTATCGTCAGCTGCTGGCAGCGAATGGTGTCAGCTAATGGAGGTATTATGCACATCGCAGTGGTAGGTGGTGGCGTGGTGGGTGTTACCACCGCCAGAGAACTGATTCGCCGGGGGCACCAGGTGACCCTGCTGGAGCGACACGACCTTGCTGGTAACGAGACCAGCAAAGGCAACGCCGCCCAGCGGTCTTACGGTGTGGTTTACCCCTGGGCTGATCCCTCCATGGTCTTCAAGGCACTGCCTTGGCTGTTCAAAACCGACGGCCCGCTCAAGCTGCGGGTGCCGCCTTCGGTAGAAGCCATCAAGTTTATGTTTGCCACCCTGCGCTATGCCTGGAGCCCGGGACTGTTTGGCCTGAACAAACGGGCCATGCTGCGTCTGGGTATCCACAGTCGGGAGCGCTTTCTGGCCCTGGAACAGGAGCATGACCTGAGCTTTGATGGCGACCACAAGGGCCTGCTGCACCTGGCCAGCACCCCTGAGGCCATGGATGATTATCGTGAGATTCACGACCTGCTGAATGAGCTGGGCATCGCTTCGCAGCTGCTCACGCCCGAGCAGGTTCGAACCGCGGAGCCGGGTATGACCGGAGACGGGCCCCTTTATGGTGCCATCAGCTATGACACGGACGGCACCGGCGATTGCCACCTGTTTTCTCGGGCACTGGCGCAGGTGTGTGAACAACAAGGGGCAACCTTCCACTATGGTGTCGAGGTTGAGCGGCTGTTGTTTGATGACGAGAAGGTGAACGGGATCGAGTATCGAACCCGCGGCGGCGAGTTAGCCACCCTGGAAGCGGATGCGGTGGTGGTTTGTGCCGGATGCTGGTCACCGCAGCTGGTTCGGCCTCTGGGGCTGGAGCTGCCGATCTACCCGGTCAAGGGTTACAGCCTGACGGTACCCCTGAGTGATCCGGACAAGGCCCCGGCCAGCACGATCCACGACGATAACCTGAAGGTGGTGTCTACCCGGTTGGGTAATCGGCTCCGGGCCACGGGCTTTGTCGAATTGGCGGACTTCAATCGCGACATTCCTGAGGCGCGCATCGCCACTATCAAGAAATCCGTGCGTTCACGCTTTCCCGGCTGCGCGGATCTTGAGGCTGCCGAAACCTGGACCGGTTTCCGCCCCATGACTCCGGATGGCCCGGCCATTATTGGTCGCGGACCCCGCCGGAACCTGTTTCTGAATACCGGCCATGGCACCTTCGGCTGGACCCTGTCGGCGGGCAGCGCCTCGGTGATTGCCCAGGTCATCGACGGTGAGGAGCCGGCGGTGCCACTGGATGCCTTCCGGCCCGGAAGGTTCCAGGAATAGGCTCAGAGTTTGCGCTCGAGGTTGCCGCACAGGGTGTGAGCAAAGCCGACGTCCCGTTCGGAAAGCATGGGCAGGCGCTGGAATACCCACTGCGACAGCTTGCTGTCGGCCGGTGCCTCCAGCGCCGGTAACAGTGTTTCCAGGCGTTGTCGCAAGGCGCCGAGGCTGGCATCCGAGGCGACCTCGGGCGTGCTGTTACTCTGGCGCGCCAGTCCGGACAGCTCCCAGGCATACAGCATGACCGCCTGGGACAGATTCAGGGACGGATAGCTGACCGCCATCGGAAAGCCGGTAAGCAGATCGCACAGGGCCCGCGCAGCGGCGCCGACATTTTCCGGGACTTTCGGTTCAACCAGTACAAAGGCCAGTTTCATGACATTACCTCCGGCGGCGAGTTTACACCAAGCCTCGGGTTGTTTTTACCAGCGCTGGCAGTCTTTGAATGACTGGCTGCGGGAACTGGAGCCACTCTGGCGCCCCATCCCGTTCATGGAACCTGCCCCCGCCTGGCGCGACGCGCATCCGGACCTGGCGCGCTGGCTGGAGGCGCTTCCAGAGGTGGAGTGTCAGGACTGGGAGGAGCGGCTCCCGGAACTGTCCTCGGTGTTAGCCGGCTATGTCCCGGCGCTGGCCCGGTACCGGGATCTGCTTGATTTACCCCGTCTGGCGACCGAGGCCGAGGGCCGGCAGGCGGAACTGGCGGAGGTGGCCGCCGTTGATATGCCTGGCCGAAAACGACAGCAGGCCGGCGCATTCGCCGCTGCAATTTCGCCCCTGGGCTATCCGGTACTGGACTGGTGTTGTGGCAAGGGGCATCTGGGCCGGACCCTGGCCCGGCGGGGTGTGGTGCAGGTAACCGGATTTGAGTGGAATCCGGAACTGGTGACCGATGGCAACCGCCTTGCCGAACACTATGGCGACCCGGTTCGCTTGTCTCATCAGGATGTGATGGTTGATGGCCTCAAACTGCCTGAGCGCCACCATGGGGTGGCGCTGCACGCCTGTGGCGATCTGCACCGCCGGCTGATGCAATCTGGTGCCCAGGCCGGTTTGCCCCGGCTCAGTCTGTCACCCTGCTGCTATCATCTGACCGGGGGTGAACGGTATCAGCTTCAGGCCCGGCAAACCCGGGAGTATGGCGAGTGTTTGTCGGTAGACCGCAACGATCTGAGGCTGGCGGTTCAGGAGACGGTCACGGCACCGGAGCGGGTGCGCGAGCAAACCACACGCATCAGTACCTGGCGTCTGGGGTTCGATGCGCTGCAACGGGAGCTGACCGGTAACGGGCACTACCTGCCGGTGCCGTCGCACCCGGCCCGGCTCAATAATGGCCGTTTCGAGGACTTCTGTCGCTGGGCGGCGGCGAAGAAACAACTGACACTGACCGCCGATGTTGACTGGGTAGAATGGCTGGCACGCGGTGAGGCACGATATCGTCAGGTGCGCCGGCATGAACTGCTGCGCCATCTTTTCCGGCGGCCCCTGGAGCTCTGGCTGGTCCTGGACTATGCCGTGTTTCTGGAAGAACAGGGTTACCGGGTTCGACTGGGCACCTTCTGTGATCGCCAGCTGACGCCAAGAAACCTGTTACTGGATGCAGAACGTGAGGGCGGTTGAAAGCCTGAGCGCTTTCTGACTGCGGAATCAAAAAGAAAGGCGCCCGAAGGCGCCTTACCGAGGTTGCCCGGATTGCCTTAACGGCGAACCTGGATGCGTGCCTCAACACGACGGTTCTGGGCACGGCCAGCCGGCGTATCATTGGTGGCAACAGGCTCGGCTTCACCATAGCCCACCGCGCTGACACGGTCCGGATCGACCCCCAGAGGCCCGGTCAGTCGACCGGCAACCGCTTCTGCCCGGCGCTGGGACAGAAACTGGTTATAGCCCGCTTCACCGGCGCTGTCGGTATGGCCAGCGATCTCAACGGTGGTTTCCGGGTATTCCTCCATGAAATCGGCGACGCGACGAATTTCGTTGTCATAGGCGTCGTCAATAACAGAGCTGTTGGTGGGGAACTGAACCCGCAGTTCAATGGTTTCCACCGTTTCAGTAATGCCCTCACAGCCGGTTTCATCGACCGTGGCGCCCGCGGTGGTGTCCGGGCATTGATCCTGGCTGTTCACCACACCGTCGTTGTCGCTGTCGAGCTCACAGCCGCGACTGTTAACCTCGGCCCCGGCTGGGGTGTTGGGACACTGGTCGCGGCTGTCCGCCACGCCGTCATTGTCGCTGTCCAGCTCGCAGCCGCGGCTGTCGACGCTGGCACCGGCCGGTGTGCCCGGGCACTGGTCGCGATTATCGGGCACGCCGTCGTTGTCGGCATCGGCCGGGGCTTTCGGGGCCGGGGCAGAAACCGTGCGGGTAAAGGCCCAGCTCAAGCCGAGCGAGACCATGGTGTCGAAGGTGCTTTCATCAATGCCATGGAATTCCCGCAGATCGCCACGAATAGAAATGCCATCACTGACGTTGTAGCGGAAGCCGGTACCCACATTGACACGGGTTTCATCGTGGTCAGACCCTGCCGAGCGGTAGGAAATGGAGTCTCCCAGCCCGAAATCGGCATGGCCCGCCCCCAGAGACACGTAGGGATTCCAGGCAGCTTCCGGGCCGGCGAAGTAATAGGTGCCGTCTACCCGGACTTCGTCGAAATCGGATTCGCCAGACACATATTTGCGGTCGGCATCGGCCCGTGAGTACACGGCTTCAACTGACCAGTGAGGGCGGAAACGGTACTCAACACCTACACCGAAGGTGCCGGTTTCACTCAGGTCCCGTTTATCGTCGAAGAGCTGGAAGCCGGCAAACGGGTTGATGTAGATGGTTTCCTGGCGTTCCGCCAGGGCTGGTGTTGTAAGGGATGTTGCAAGGGCGGCCAGAGCGACCGGGCGCATGAGCTTCATGCAGAACCTCCTGTCTGATTATTATGTCCTGAAGCTGTCTCCGTTGAAGACGGATAAACTCCGGTAAAACACCACGTTACTGAAAATCTAGGCCAGTAAGCCATAAAACACAAAATTTGGCATCTCTCGACGTCCTCGCATTTGTACGCAGCCTTCACAGGCGACAGATCAATCACCCGCTGGCGTGAAATACAGGTGCGCGCTTTTTTTACTGAAATTCAGCCTGTCGCCATTGCCAAACCGGACCTCGAACGAGCTTTCATCTTCCGAGATAACCTCGCCCGTGCCAAAGATGGCATGGGTCAGACGCTGCTGATGCCACACTGGTTCCGCCGTGTTTTGGCTCACTGTTCCTTCGCTTTCCAGCTGAACGCCCTCGCGTTCAGCGTATCGCAGACTCACGGGGGTTAACGGGTGGTCCAGCCTCAGGGGCTGGTCTGTCGGGGCAGTACCGGTATCCAGCGCGGAGCCGAGTTCCTGGGCTAATCCAAAGCACAGTTCGGAAACAAATCGACTGGGACCTTGGTCGCCCGCCAGATGCGGGCTGGCCGGGGAGGGCCGGGTAATCAGGTGCAGATGGTGGCGGGTGCGGGTCATGCCCACGTAAAGCAGCCTGCGCTCGCTTTCCAGCAGGGCCCGGGCATCGTCCTGGGGACGAGGGCTGTAGGGCAGATATTTCTCCTGCAGGCCGGGAATGATTACCACGGGCCATTCCAGTCCCTTGGTTCGGTGGATGGTGGACAGCAGGACACCCTCGTCCCGATGTTCGCTGGCCTGTTGTTTCAGCAGGCTCAGGTGGTCCAGGGCTCCGTCGGCATTGACTTCCAGGCTTTTCAGGTAGTCGCGAAAACCCTGAATGGTATCAATCCGCTCCTCGGCACTGTCATGGGTCAGTGCGAGACTGCGAATACCCTCATAGAGATCCATGTGCTCGGCATAGACTGTGATCAGGCCAGCTACCGGCCCCTGATAGCGGTCGAGTTGCTGCAGGACTTCACCGAGTTTTTTCAGCTTTCTGGCCGCCATGGGCGCCAGGGCGTCGAAATCCAGACTGAGCAGCCGTTCGTGCCAGCCGGTGTCGAACGCCGCCAGGAACCGGGCCAGGTTTTCCAGTTCCGGTTCTTTCAGGCCCACATGGGGGAACCTCAGAATCTGGCGGGCAATGTCCAGTCGGTCATTTTCTGCGAGCTTGTCGAGCCGACGGGTAACCACCAGCAGCAAGGCCTGCACCGCCTGAACCTCGCGGCTGAACAGCGCGCCCTTACCGGCGTCGATCCGGTAGGGGATCTGGCGTGCCAGCAGTTTCAGTTCAATCGGCACGCTCTGGCTCCAGACCCGGAACAGGATGGCGCTCTGGCTCTGTTGTTCCGGCGCGAGTCCCTGCAGGATAGAAAGCACCTGGTTGCCATCGTTTTCGGCCTGATGCAGATGGATTTCGGTGTCGGGGGTGCCCGGGTGGGAATGGCACATCACATCCCGGCGGCCGGTGTTGTGGCAGATCAGATGGTTGGCCAGCAGTGCCACCCGGTGGCCGTAACGGAAGGTGTAGCTGAGGGTCTGCTCAAGCGGGCTTTCAAACTCATCACTGAACTTGCGCAGAATGAACTCGGGCCGGGCACCACGGAATTCGTAGATAGTCTGGTCCGGGTCGCCGACCACGGTTACCCGGGCGCGGTCACCGGCCACATAACGCAGAAGCAGGTGCTGGATCTCGTTGGTGTCCTGGTACTCGTCCACCAGGATCAGATCCATTTTGTTACCCACCAGGCGCTGCAATGGCGGGTTCTGATGGATGGCCATCACCGGCTCATACAGCATGTCGGCGTAGCTGATACGGCTTTCGCTTTTACGCCACTGCTCGAAGGAATGGAACAGGTCGATCAGGTAGCGGTGTTTGTCGGAGTAGCCCAGCTCCTCGAATACCACCTCCGCGGGTGCCAGCCCGGTTTTGACGCGGTCGATAAAGCCGGTGGCGGTTTCGACAAAATCCTTCTTGTTGCGGCGGATTTCATCGGCCAGTTCCTCCGGTGCCAGCCGCCGGGTCAGCAGCCAGGCCTGGAAGCCGATCTCCTGTTCGGTCAGGATCTTTTCCGAAAAGCCCGGCAGATAGCCTTCGCGGACGAACCGACGATACAGCCGAAGGCCCATGGCGTGGTAGGTGCGGATTTCCGGCAGAGCCAGCCCGCTCTGACTGCAGACGGACTGTAACTTGCGCTCAAAGTCCACCTTGGCGCTGCGGTTGAACATCAGCACCAGCATCCGGTCCGGATCGTGGCCCTGGGCCAGCAGGTAGCGGATGCGCCAGGCCAGCGTGGAGGTTTTACCACTGCCCGCCACGGCCGTAATCACCGCATGCTCGTAACCGGCCGTGATGATGGCGCGCTGCTCGTCGGTCAGGTAATCCGGTAGGGACAGGTGGTCGGGGGCTTGGGTTTGGCTCGGCATAGTCGCTATTGTACTGGGCAACTGGTAGTGCGGATAGCGCTGCCGCATAATCCCGGCATAACTCAGGCTCCGATACATTCTTATGCCCAGCAGGTCCGAATTAACGTGAGTAATCAAACCGAGACAACAGCCTCTGACTGGTGCGCGTTCCAGCAAGCCCTGGCGGATAGTGGCCAGCGCCGGATGGTGTTGGTTGAGGGGGAGCGGCAGGTTGCGGTGGCCCGGGTAGCCGGGTTGTTGCAGGCGTTGTCGAGTGCTGAGGGAATTTGGGTCGGGCGCGAGCAGGATGCGGCCAGGGCTGGGCTCGGTCATCTGCGTGTTAAAGATTACCAGCGTGTACTGGGCCGGGAACTGCCCGTACTGGTCTGGGATGGCTGGGAGGGAACGTCTCCGGACGCGTTTGCGGCACTGTCCGGCACATTACGGGCCGGTGGATTGCTGTTCTGGTTGATGCCCCCGCTGGCGCAGTGGTCGGACTTTGACGATCCGGACTATGGCCGAACCGGGCTGGATCGGACGAGTGCTCATCCCTTTGCTGCCCGGTTGGCGGCGATACTGGCCGAAGATCCCGATGTCATTAGGCTTGTGGCGGAAGATGCCAGCGTGCCTGATCTTAACCGGCCGGAACCGGTCAGGACGGGCTTTCAACCCGGGCAGACGGCCGAGCAGCAGGCTCTGGTTGCCGACATTGTGCGCACTGGCCAGGGCCGCCGCCGACGGCCGCTGGTGATTACTGCCGATCGTGGGCGCGGCAAATCTGCGGCACTTGGCATCGCTGCTGCTCGCTTGCTCGAATCAGGCCGGAAACGGGTGCTGGTGACGGCGCCTTCAGCGGATAACGTGGCTACCCTGTTCGGTCACGCCCGGCAGGAACTGGGTGATGCTCTGGCAATGGATACGCCGACTCAACTGACCACCCGGTCCGGTCATGAGTTGTGCTTTCTGCCACCACAGGAGTTGTTGTCGCAGCGGCCGGCGGCGGAAGTGGTCATGGTGGATGAAGCGGCCGGGTTGCCGGCGCAGTGGCTGAAAGCCGTGTTACTGGGCTGGCCGAGGGTGGTGTTTGCCAGTACGGTGCATGGCTATGAAGGTACCGGCCGGGGCTTTGCCTTGCGTTTCCGACAGATTCTGGAGCAGGAAACCCCGCACTGGCGCGCAGTCAGCGTTCGTGAGCCGATTCGCTGGGCAGAAGGCGACCCGTTGGAGCGGCTGATCTTCCAGCTGTATCTGTTGTCGGCGGATGCGCCGGAGCCGGAATCGGTTGTCACCGGCGACGTGCGCATTGAACGCTGGCAACCTGCCGCGGCCAGCGAACAGACCCTGGCGGAGGCCTTTGGTCTGCTGGTCAATGCTCATTACCGGACCACGCCCGGCGATCTACGGCAGTGGCTTGATGACCCCGTCGCGCTGACCTGGCGCGCCAGTGTGAAGGGGCAGACCATCGGCGTGCTCTGGGCGTCCACAGAGGGAGGCCTGGCTCCGGAGCTGGCGGATGAGATTGTCGCCGGAAAACGGCGGCTCAGGGGCCATCTGCTGGCCCAGTCACTGGCCAATCATGGGGGGATGCCCACTGCCGCTACCCTGAAAACCCTTCGAGTGGTCCGCGTAGCGGTGGCGGAATCGGCACGCAGGCTTGGGGTCGGCCAACGGCTGGTGGCGGCTGCCCATGAGGCCTGTGTTCAGGATGGAATGGATGCATTGGGTACCAGCTTTGGCGGCGAACCGGGTTTGTTGGCGTTCTGGCACCGATGTGGCCTGCGCATCGTGCGTATGGGTCTGAGCCAGGAGGCGTCCACCGGAGAGTTTTCCCTGCAAATGCTGATGGGCACCTCTGAGCCGGGGCAGCAACTTCAGCAACAGCTGAGCACCCGTTTCGCCAGACACTGGCTCGCTCTGGTGCCCCGCCATTGGCCTCAGCTGGACCATGAGCTGTTGCTGGCCGTCTCCGAAGCTTTGCCCTCACAGGTATGGCTAGATGACGATGATCGGCGGGATCTGACCCACTTTGCGTATGGCTTTCGCGGATTTGAACTCACTTTGCCGGTCTTGCAGGGGCTTTCTGTCTGCAAGGGTATGCCTCAACGAATTCAAAGCCATCCGGAGGCAATGCTCTGGTGTCGTGCCGTATTGCAGGGCTGGTCCTGGGCACAGTTGCAGGATGCCGGGCTTTGCCGGGGCCAGCGAGACGCAGAAACGCAACTGCGATTGCTGGTACGTGAACTTCTGCAAAACGAGGCGGAGTTGTGACCGGTTCGATTTAATTCCGGTGACTGGCTGAGCAGAATAGCTGCAAAACGCAAACAAGAGACTTCCGACATGGGCAGGGACGCGAGCAGCTATTTCCACCTGGTATTTTTCCTGGCACTGACGCTGCTGGCCGGATGCAGTACAACCGGGTCAGCACCTGAAACCAGAGAGGCCGGTGCCGGCCCGGAGGAACTGATGGCTGCGGTGCGCGCCAATGAGGATCGGGCGGTACTTGAGCTGCTGTCCATGGGGGTAAGGCCGGATGCCCAGGCCAGAGCGGAGCAAACTCCGCTTATGGTGGCTGCCACCAACGGTAACCGCCGCATTGTCCGGTTGTTACTGGCTGCGGGCGCAGAGGTAAATGCACGCAGTGCCGACGGCAATACCGCGGTGATCCAGGCTGCTGAAAATGGTCATCTTGCGGTGGTCCGGGCCTTGCTGGCGGCGGGCGCCAACGTGAACGTCAGCCAGGGTGGCGAATCCCTGTTGATGAAAGTGGTGGCCAGCGGTGACCTTCTGACCGCCGAGATGCTACTGGCGGCCGGTGCCGATGTGCACTATCGCCGGGCGGATGGCACCACCGCTCTGGATCTTGCCCGCGCCAGCAACAATCAGGATCTTGAAATGCTGCTGGTGCAGGCGGGCGCCGCCCGCTGATTCAGAGGCTGTCCAGCATCATTGGGTCGGTCGTGTCATCCCACACCGGCTGAAAATGCCGTTCAACCACCTCTTGCGGTACTTCGGCAACCGAGGGATAAGACCACTCTGGGGCGCGGTCCTTGTCTACCAGCAGGGCGCGAATGCCCTCGGCCAGATCGGGTCTCCGGGTGCACTCTTCGGCCATGGCCAGCTCCATGCGGAACACATCTTTCAACGACATCTGCTGGCCTTTCTGTATCTGGTGCCAGATCAGCCAGGCGGTGACCGGGCAGCCGGTCTTCAGGGTATGGATGCACGCCTGCCACCAGGGGTCGGTACTCTCCGAATTCCCGAGTTTTTCAACGATGGCCGGTAGCTCATCGCCTGCACTCAGGCGTGCGATGGTCTGTTCGTGCTGTTCCAGGTGCCCCGGAGCCAGCGTGCGGTAATCCAGCGCTTCCAGCTGGTTCAGCAGGCGGAACAGGCGGTTGTCGTCGGCGGCGGTTTCACCGCTCCAGCGTTCCTCCTGCAGCCGTTCAAGCAGGGCGCTGCTCTGGTCTGCTTCGATCACCATATCCGCCAGGCCCACTCGCAAGGCGTCGGCGACATTCAGTCGAGCGCCAGTCAGACCCATAAACAATCCGAGCCGGCCCGGGAGACGGTTCAGGAACCAGCTCGCGCCCACATCGGGGAACAGACCGATGCTGATCTCGGGCATTGCCATGGTGACATTCGGGTAGATTAACCGGTAACGGCAGGCCGCCAGCAAGCCCAGGCCCCCGCCCATGACAATGCCGCCGGCCATGCCCACCACCGGCTTGGGGAACCGGTGCAGGGTAAAGTCGAGACGGTATTCCGCCGCAAAGAACCGCGCGGGTGCGGCTTTATCGCCATCGCCGGTCAGTGCCGGGTACAGGGCCCGGATGTTGCCTCCGGCACAGAACGCCCGGTCTCCCGCCCCCTGCAGAACCACCAGGCAGATACGGGAATCCTCGGCCCATTGCGCCAGCGCCTGCTGCGCCTGGTTGACCATTTCCTCGGTCAGGGCATTGAGTGTGCCCGGCTCGTTCAGGGTGAGCAGGCCGATGTGTCCTTCCCGGCAGGGGAGCTCCTGTACCTCAACTGGCATGGCTTGGTTCTCCGGTGGTATCTCTGATTGGGTATTTGTGGTTTGTTCGTACTGTCGTTCACTACGCTCAGGCGTAAAAGAGGACTATGGTCGCACGAAAGTCCTTGATCTATCACATTTGAGCTCACGGGCGGGTGTGCTATAAGTGAAACCTGAGTTACTGACCGGTTTTATGCCGGAATGTGAACGTTAAAACGATGAGAGGGTTAACACAATGAATCTGAAGCATCTTGCAGTAGCGGGCCTGTTCGCAGCTGGCGCGATGGTACCGGTCGCTTCCATGGCCGCGGGTGACATCGAAGCTGGTAAGGCCAAGGCCGCCGTTTGTGCCGCGTGCCATGGCCAGAACGGTATCTCTCAGGTGCCCATCTATCCGAACCTGGCTGGCCAGAAAGAGCAGTACCTGGTTGCAGCTCTGAAGGCGTACAAGGCAGGCCAGCGTCAGGGTGGACAGGCTCCGGTGATGCAGGGTCAGGCCACAGCCCTGAGCGATGCTGACATTGCCAACCTGGCAGCTTACTACGCCAGCCTGCCGGCCGACGGCGGCAAGTAAGACGTTGTGTTTGTCAGTGGTGCGGCTCAGGCCGCACCACTGACAATGCGATAGCTCGGACGGTAGGCTGAGGATCCGGGTAGCTTCATCCGGTTCTGCGCCACGAACTGCTCCAGCATGGCCTCCAGAGGCTTGATCAGCGTCGGGTCGCCGGCAATTTCAAACGGCCCTTTCTCCTGCACCTGCCGGATTCCGCTTTCCTTCACGTTACCCGCCACAATCCCGCTGAACGCTTTGCGCAGATTCGCCGCAATCAGGTGAACCGGTTGATCGCGATGCAGTTCCAGAGCCCGCATGTTGTCATGGTTCGGCTCGAACGGTAGCTGGAATACCGGATCTATCTTCAGCATCCAGTTGAAGTAGTAGGCATCCTGCATGGCGCGGCGGAAGGTCTCCACGTCTTTCATGCCCTGCTTCATGGTCTGGGCGACCCGTATCGGATCATCGATGATGATCTCGTATTTGCTGGCAGCCTCATCGCCCAGGGCGTTGCGGATAAACTTGTCGATCATTTCGAAGTATTCGGCATTTTCCTGGCGGCCGGTAAACACCACCGGGAAAGGCAGGTCAACGTTGTCCGGGTGCAGCAGAATGCCGAGCAGGTACAGAATCTCCTCTGCGGTGCCTACGCCGCCCGGGAATACAATCACACCATGGCCACAGCGAACAAAGGCCTCGAGACGCTTCTCGATATCCGGCATGATCACCAGCTCGTTTACAATCGGGTTTGGCGCCTCGGCACCGATAATGCCCGGCTCAGTAATGCCGATGTAACGGCCATTCTTCACCCGTTGCTTGGCGTGGCCGATGGTGGCGCCTTTCATCGGGCCTTTCATGGCGCCCGGGCCGCAACCGGTGCAGATACTCAGGCCGCGCAGCCCCAACTGGTGCCCGACATCCTTGCTGTACTGGTATTCGTCGTGGCTGATGGAATGGCCGCCCCAGCACACCACCAGGTCTGGCTGACGCCCCGCCTCCAGTACCCTGGCGTTGCGCAGAATGTGGAACACCAGATTCGTTAGGTCTTCGGGGTTGTCTTTGCGGAAGCCCGCCACGCTGTTGGGCAGGGAGTGGCTGTAAACGATATCGCGCAGCACAGAAAACAGGTGTTCCCGGATGGCGCGTAGCATTTCGCCGTCCACAAAGGCGTGGCCGGGCGCATTGATCAGTTCCAGTTTCAGCCCCCGGGGCTGGGGCACCAGCCGTACATCGAAATCGGCGTGGGCTTCCATCAATTCCTTACAGTCGTCGGTTTCGACGCCGGTATTGAGCACGGCCAGTGCACACTGACGGAACAGGCGATACAGACCACCCTCGCTCTTGTCCTTGAGCCGGTTTACCTCGTAGTTGGAAAGGATCTCGAGGCTGCCCTCGGGGGAGACCAGGGCATTCATGGTGGTTTCAGTCATCGTTGGTGAAGCTCCTGATGGTTTCGGCAATGACGGATTTTGAGCCAGTCTGGCGAAAGGGTACACTAAGGCCTTTCTGGCTTTTACGCCACCCGACGTTATTCCGATCAAAGTCTTTTTTATGAAATTGCTGATTCGTCCCGCCCCGGAAGTGGCTATCAAGAGTAAACCCGTTCGCCAGCAGCAGATGCGCCAGTTGCGGCAGAATATCCGTAAATTACTGGCCCGGCTGGATCCGGAGATCCGTGTGGATGGCAGCTGGGACCGGGTGGACGTGGATGTGCCCGATGGCCGCAGCCTTGCCGGCCCGGTGATTGATGAGTTGGTGCGCATTCCCGGCATCTCGACCATCCAGGAGATCGGGGTGTTTCCGTTTGTCGATCTTGACGATGTGGGCGAAAAGGCGGTGCAGGCCTATGCCGAACGCCTGAAAGGCAAGACGTTTGCCGTTCGCGCCCGCCGCCATGGCGATCATGATTTCCGTTCCATTGACCTGGAGCGTTCGGTGGGTGCGGCGTTGTTGCAGGGCTCCGGCGCCAAAGGCGTAGATCTGAAATCACCGGATTTGGAAGTTCGTATTGAGGTAAAGGACGACAGCTACCACATTGCCCATCGTCGCCACGAGGGTCTTGGCGGTTATCCGCTGGGGACGGTAGAAACGGTGATGACGCTGATTTCCGGCGGCTACGACTCGTCGGTGGCTGCCTACCTGATGATGCGCCGTGGTATTCGCAGTCATTATCTGTTCTTTAACCTGGGCGGTGCGGCCCATGAAGTGGGCGTGCGCCAGGTGGCTCACTACCTGTGGGAGCGTTATGGTTCGTCCCACAACGTCAAGTTTATTTCTGTGCCGTTTGAGGGTGTGGTCGCCGAGATCATGCGCTCGGTCAACCATCGCCACTGGGGCGTGGTGCTCAAACGGATGATGCTCAAGGCCGCTGCCGAGATCGCCCGGGATTACAACGCCTCTGGGCTGGTCATGGGCGATGCGGTGGCCCAGGTCTCCAGCCAGACCCTGACCAACCTGAATGTGGTGGACCGTGCCAGTGACGAGGTGGTGCTGCGCCCGCTGATCGCGATGGACAAGCAGGAAATCATTCGAATTGCCAAGGACATCGGTACCGAGCCGTTTGCCCGCAACATGCCGGAGTATTGCGGCGTGATTTCCAGCAAGCCGGTCACCCGTGCCAGGCTGCATCGCGTGGAGGAAGAAGAGGCGAACATGGACCCGGCCGCCCTGGCCGATGCCATCGCTAACCGTACCGACACCATGGTCAGCCAGCTCCTGGACAGCACCCAGACGCCGGAAGAGGTGGAGTTGATCCAGACGCCGTCGGTAGATGACGTGATTATCGACGTTCGCCACCCGTCTGAAGAAGAACGCTCGCCACTGACCCTGACCAACAACGACGTGCTCAAGATTCCTTTCTACGAGCTGAATCAGCAGGTGGCGGAACTGCCGGGCAACCGCCAGTACCTGCTGTACTGTGACCGGGGCACCATGAGCCGCATGCACGCCGGCCACCTGAAGGCAGAGGGGCATGGCAATATCAAGGTGTATGCCCCGGCGGTCTGATCAGCCCTCCAACCCCTTGAAAAACTGCTGGACGTTCTCGCTGAGAGCGTCCAGGTCATACCCGCCTTCCTGCACCACCAGCGTGGGTAAACCCAGCTGACGAAGGTGCGTGCTCAGCCGGCAGAAGCCTTCGGAAGTCACCGATACTTTCGCCTGCGGGTCGTTCTTGTAGATATCGAAACCCAGGGTCAGGATCAGCACATCCGGCTGGTACAGGCGAATGGCGGCCACGGCTTCATCCAGTTTGGCGAAGAAATCCTCCTCGCTGGAGCCGTGGGGCATGGGCAGGTTGATGTTGTAGCCATAGCCTTCGCCTTCCCCACGTTCGTCCTCGAAGCCGCTGACCACCGGATAGAAGTTGGTGGGGTCGCCGTGGATGGAGATGTACAGCACGTCGCTGCGGTCGTAGAAGATCTCCTGAATGCCCTGGCCATGATGCATGTCGGTGTCCAGGATCACCGTTCGCGGGAACCGGCTCTTCAGGTGCTCGGCCGCGATGGCGGCGTTGTTCAGGTAGCAGAATCCACCGGCGGCGTCCTTGCGGGCGTGATGGCCCGGTGGCCTGCACACGGCGTAGGCGTTGCGTTCTCCGGCGATCAGCGCGTCGGCGGCACCCAGAGCGGTCTGAGCCGACCAGTAGGCCGCTTTCCAGGTATTCTCGCCAATGGGGCAGCTGCCGTCTGCCAGGTAACAGGCGGCTTCTGCCAGGATGCCCCGCATGGCGTTGGGGGAACGTACGAAAATGTTCGACATCACCTCGTCGCCCCAGTCTTCCATTTCCATCCAGCGCCGGTGTGCGGATTCCAGGAATCGCAGGTAACCCAGGTCGTGCACCTTGGAGATCGGGCCGGCGCCCTGGTCGGCCGGCTGCAGTACCGGGATGCCCATGGCTTTCAGGCCTTCGAGCATCTGGCCGGTGCGATCAGGCACCTCCTGAGGCTGGCGCATCTGGCCTCGGGTGAAATACGTCTTCGGGATGTGCAGGTCCTGCGTCGGATGAAAAAATGCTTTCATGAATCCGTCTCCTTGGGGTGTCAGGGAGAGCCTGTAAAAACTCTCCTTCGAGTATAGGCAGTCACCCGCCCGGGTCAAAAATGACGGCCAGGAAATCTCCCCCTGACTTTACAGGCCGCTACTCAGGATCCACTATGAAAGGCACGCGTTGCTTATGAACTCCGCCCCGGTCCGGGGCGTCACCAGTCATGCAAGAGGAGCCGAGATGATCGAGTCACCACTACTGGAAAACCTCACAGGCTACATTGGCGGGCGCTGGAAAGACTCTGCCGGCGGTGCCACGTTCGACGTTTACAACCCGGCCACCGGCTCGGTGATTGCCAAAGTGCCGTCGATGCCGGAGGAAGATGTTGTGGCAGCGGTGGAGGCTGGACAATCAGCGCTCCGGCTCACCAATCCCTGGCCGATTGAAACCCGCCGCAAGTGGCTGGAGGATATTCGTGACGGCCTGAAAGAAAACCGCGAAGAGATTGGCCGCATCCTGTGTATGGAGCATGGCAAGCCCTGGAAGGAAGCCCAGGGCGAGGTGGATTACGCCGCCGGTTTCTTCGATTACTGTGCCAAGCACATCAGCGCTCTTGATTCCCACACGATTCCGGAAAAGCCCAAGGATTGCACCTGGACGGTTCACTATCGGCCTGTGGGCGTAACCGGGCTGATTGTGCCCTGGAACTTTCCCATTGGCATGATCGCCAAGAAGTTGTCGGCGGCCCTGGCGGCGGGTTGCCCCTCGGTCATCAAGCCGGCCAGCGAGACGCCGCTGACCATGATCGCCTTTTTCAGCGTGATGGATAAACTCGACCTGCCGGATGGCATGGTCAACCTGGTGATGGGTAAGGCCAGCGTGATCGGCAAGGTACTGTGTGAACATAAAGATGTACCCATGCTCAGTTTCACGGGCTCTACCGAAGTGGGCCGCAAACTGATCGTGGACACCGCCGAGCAGGTTAAGAAGCTGGCACTGGAGCTGGGTGGTAATGCCCCGTTCATCGTCTTTGACGATGCCGACCTGGAGGCCGCCGCCGATAACCTGATTGCCAACAAATTCCGCGGTGGCGGCCAGACCTGTGTCTGCGCCAACCGGATTTTTGTGCACGAGAAGGTGGCTGATGCTTTTGGCCAGAAGCTGGCCGAACGTGTGAACAAGATGACCGTCGGCGACGGCATGAACGATGGCATCGACATCGGCCCGCTGATCAACAAGCAGGGTTTCGACAAGGTGAAGCGGCACCTGCAGGACGCCCTCGACAAGGGCGCCAGCCTGGTGGCTGGCAAACAACCAGCGGAACTGGGCGATGGCCTGTTCTTCCCACCCACGGTGGTGCAGGGCGTGGACCGGGAGATGTGCTGTTACCAAGAGGAGACCTTCGGTCCGTTGGTGCCCATGGCGCTGTTCCGTACCGAGGAAGAAGTCATTGATGCCGGTAACGACACGGAGTTTGGCCTGGCCTCGTACGTGTTCACCGCCGATGCCGAACGTGCCCAGCGGGTGGCTGCCGGCCTGCGGTTTGGTCACGTGGGCTGGAACACCGGCACCGGGCCGACACCGGAGGCGCCGTTTGGCGGTATGAAAGCCTCGGGTATTGGCCGGGAAGGTGGTCTGGAAGGGCTGTTTGAATTCGTGGAAGCCCAAACCGTGCCGAGAGGTTTCTAGGCAGCCGGTCTTCAAACAGCAAAAAGGCGAGCTTCGGCTCGCCTTTTTGCGTTCTGCACGGCTGTGATCAGGGCGTCAGGATAACCTTGACACTGTCGTCCACATCCGCGGAATCGATGTAGCCGATGGCGCCTGGTGTGGAGGCGACCTGGGCCTTCATGCCCGAAGCACTGCCGGCTTCCACCGGAGGTTGACCACGACCGGTGAACACCTGCTGGGACCAGAAGGCCTTCAGTTGGGCGTCGTTACGGCCGGTCACCTTGTCGTGGAACTCGGCACGGGTGGCGTTGCCTTCCGGGAGTTCAAACGGCTTCGCGCTCTGGCCATTTGGCAGGGCTTTGCTGCGGTTCAGATACAGATCCCGTACTTCGTTGGCGCTGATGCTGTCCGGGCCGGACGGGTTGCCGATCACCACGACTTCGGCCAGGGCCAGGGGGCTTGCCAGCAAGCTGGCCGCAAACAACAGGCTAAGCTTTTTCATGGGGCCTCCTTAGAATGCCGAGTCGATTTTAACGGTGTAAACGTTGGTGCTGTTGGTGCCGGAAGCCAGAATATAGCTTGGGTTCAGGTTGCCAGTGCCCTTATCGAAACCACGGGAATGCGTGTAATCGGCTTTGATGGCCACGCCCGGAGTAATGTCCCAGCGCGTGCCGATGCTGAAGTCTTCACGCTGATAGTTCAGGATGGATTCGGGGGCTATCGGAGTACCGCCGGAAGTTGTAACAAAACCCAGTCGCTCATCATCATCTTTACTCTCAACCCAGCCGACAGCGACGTAGGGCGTCCAGCTGCCAAACCGATGGCCGACAGACAGGTATGCGGAATCGGTATCGGTAAACTTGCCGTCCAATTCAACACGGGTGACTTCACCAATGATCTGCCAGCTGCCGTCATCATAGCTGGCGCCGAGACCATAAAAGTTGCCTCGGTCTCCATCAGCAATCACAGTGTTGATGTCCGCGCCAGCTGGGGCTTGCGCTGCCAGGCGAGTCGCATCAATATCCGCCTCGGCGGTCGCCGCCACACCACGCAGGGTCCACACGTAGTCGGTCCAGGTCAGGTTCATGCCTGCGATGTTGCGCAGCTGTACGTCGCCGGAGTTGCCATCTTCATCGGTAAAGCCGGTGAAGCCGGTTGCGGTCAGCGAGGAGTTGTCGAAGTTCAGGTTGTAGCTGGCATCCGCACCAACATAGCTGGTCACGGCAATCGGGCCATACACGCTCTGGGGCGGGCGTGCCCACGGCTGGGCGTAGCCGACTTCCAGGGAGTCGGAGTACATGAAGAACGGAATCCGCATCTTGCCGGCCCGAATCTGCAGGTTGTTGGTGGGGCGGTGGCTCAGATAGGCCCACTCCACCTGGGGTTCCCAGTCATCTTCGCCCCGGCCGACCAGTTGCATCACAATCTGGCTCTTCTGTGTGACGTCAAAGGTGCCCTGCAGGGCGAACAGGCTCAGATCCGCCACTTCGGATTCGTCGGTGATTCCGGCGTAACCGGCATCGTTGCTGGCCCGGGCGAAACCGGTGCTGAAAAAGCCGTTGAAGCGAATGCCGGTGTCTTTCGCGGAGTTCAGCTGTTGTTGCATGGCATTCAGCTGCTGCTGCATGCGCTCGAGGGTGTCCTCGGTACTCTGTGCCAGAGCCGGGGTCGCGGCAATGGCGAGCGCCAGGGGCGCTGCAGTAAACAGTTTTTTCATCAGGAGTTTCCTTTTTCTGGGGTTTTACTTAAACGCGGAACTGCCCGGCCACGCTCTGCAAGCCATTACTGACGTCCTGGATCTTGCGGCTGACCGTATCCAGCTCATCGGTGCTTTCCATCACGGCCTCGGCGTTGCGATGCATGTCGCCCATATGGCCAGTGACTTCGCTGAAGGTGGTGCTTTGTTCATAGGTGGCTGCGGCAATCTGCTCGTTCAGCTCGCTGATTTGCTGAACGTTCTCAAGAATCTTGCGCAGGACCTCGCCAGACTCGGTGGTCGCATCCACGCCCTGCCTGGCCATGTCTACGCTGCCTTGCATGGAATGCACGGCGGCGCCGGAGGCTTTGGAGAGTTCTGAAATCACCTGCTGGATTTCTTCGGTGGCCTTGTGGGTGCGCACCGCCAGGCCGCGTACTTCATCTGCGACCACGGCAAAGCCACGGCCGTGTTCACCGGCGCGGGCGGCCTCAATGGCGGCATTCAGGGCCAGCAGGTTGGTCTGCTCGGCCACGGTCTGAATGGTTTCCAGCAGACCGCCCACCTTCACGGAGAACTCGTCGAACTGGTTGACCAGGCTGGCAGTGTTCTCGATTTCTGCCATCAGTCGCTGGATGGTCTGTATGTTGCCCTCGACCTTCTGTTGCCCGGTGGTCGCAAACTTGGATGCGTCCTGGGTCTGGTCGGAGGCGCTGGAGGCAAAGCCCGCCACTTCCTCAACGCTTTTTACCAGCTCTTCCACGGAATTGCGGGTGGAGGAGATGGCCTGGGCCTGCTGGCTGATGCGTTCAAGATTGGTGCGGCTGGTGCTGCCCAGATGCGTGGCGACGCCGTTAAGCTCACCGATGTCCTGCTGGATGGTGGCAAAGGATTTATGCAGTTTTTCAACAAAGCGGTTGAACTGGTCCACCAGATCCCGGAGTTCATCCTTGCCGGTGTACTCGATGCGGGAGGTCAAATCGCCTTCGCCAGAAGCCATGTTCCGCAGGGAACTGATGATTTGCTGCAGGCTGCCGGAGACCGATCGACCGATAATCAGGCTCAGTGCAATCAGGACAACCAGGGCGACCACCACAATTGTCACGGAGACGGTGGCGGCTTCGCTGCTGGCCGCCGTGGTGTCGTCGATGGCCTGGGTCAGGCGGCTCTCCATGGCATTACGCATCTGGTCGAGATCCGAGCGCAGGCCCGCCAGGCGCTCGGCGTTGGCGGATGCTTCCTGGCCTATGCGACTGAAATCGGCGGTGCCCTCGATAATCGCGGTGGCGATGCGAGTGGCGGTGCTGTAGTAGCCGTTCAGTTCGGATTTCAGCGCTTTTACGTCGCTCTGCTGGCTCGGGTTAAGCTGGGCAATGCGGTCAAGATTCTCGATGATCTCGGCGAGTTGCTATCGGGTAGCCGCGATCTGCTGATCGTCGCCTGTGGTCACGGCGCTGTTGATCTGGTTTTCGATGAGTTGCAGCAGACCCCGGTTGATGGTGGAGAGTTCCAGGGACGGATAGAGCTGGTTGCGCACCTCACCCAGTCGTTCCGAGTTGTTTCGTTCCGTGATGATGGAAAAGGCCTGGCTCACTACGAAAGCCACCACGGCTACAATCACCAGCAGCGCGAGTTTGTGTGAGATTTTGAGAGATGAAAGCATGTATGAAATCCCTGTATGCGTGGCCCACAACTCTGAACGGCGCGAGTGTAGGTTGTTTTTTGAACGCATGACACAGAATTAATGTGTCAGTGTGTTAAGTGCTGTATCGGCCACACTGGCTGTCTCTTTAAGCCTAGAGCCTTGAATTGGCCTGTATATACTCTTGAGGGGGTAGTTTGTGCCAGGGGAGGCAGCCGGGCTCTTGGCTGGTATACTGGGCTGTAAATTTAACCAGTAATGAAGCCTTGCTCCATGGATGTCTCTCATATTATTGATTCCCTGAACGACGCCCAGCGCGAAGCGGTGACGGCGCAGAACGACCATTTGCTGGTGCTGGCCGGTGCCGGCAGTGGCAAAACCCGCGTGCTGGTGCACCGGATGGCATGGTTGATGTCGGTTGACCGGGTGCCGCCCACGTCCATTCTGGCGGTGACTTTCACCAACAAGGCCGCCAAGGAAATGCGTTATCGCGTGGAGCAGATGATGCAGATTCCCACCCGTGGTCTGTGGATCGGCACCTTTCACGGAATTGCCCATCGTTTGCTTCGTTCCCACTGGAAAGACGCCGGCTTGCCGGAAAACTTCCAGGTGTTGGACAGCGACGACCAGTTGCGGCTGATCAAGCGAGTGATGCGGGAAAACCGCATCGATGAAAGCCAGTGGCCGCCGAAACAGGCCCAGTGGTTCATCAACAGCCAGAAAGACGAGGGCTTGCGGGCGGATCATATTCAGGAGAATCCGGGCGATCACTTCACCAACACCATGCTGAAGATCTACCGCCAGTACGAGAAGCTCTGCCAACAGGGCGGCCTGGTGGATTTCGGTGAACTGCTGCTGCGTTCCCACGAACTCTGGCTGCATCGTCCGGAATTGCTGAGTCACTACCAGCAGCGCTTCCAGCACATGCTGGTGGACGAGTTCCAGGACACCAATACCATTCAATACGCCTGGCTTCAGGTGCTGGCCAGCAACCGGGTGCCGCTGACGGTGGTGGGCGATGACGACCAGTCCATCTACGGCTGGCGGGGCGCGAAGATCGAGAATATCCAGCAGTACCAGCGGGATTTCCCCAATTCCCGGCTGGTGCGGCTGGAGCAGAACTACCGCTCCACCAAGACCATTCTGAAAGCCGCCAACTCGGTGATTGCCAACAACCAGGGGCGTTTGGGCAAGGAACTCTGGACTGACGGGGTGGAAGGTGAGCCGATCAGCCTGTACGCCGCGTTCAACGAGCAGGATGAAGCCAATTATATTGCCGATTCCATCTCGGCCTGGGTCAGCGAGGGCAATCTGCGCAGCGAGTGCGCCATTCTCTATCGTTCCAATGCCCAGTCCCGGGTGCTCGAAGAAGCCCTGATGCGCCAGGGTATTCCTTATCGAGTTTACGGCGGGTTGCGGTTCTACGACCGTCAGGAAATCCGAAACGCGCTGGCTTACCTGCGCCTGGTGCATTACCACCGGGACGATGCCGCCTTTGAGCGGGTGGTGAATATTCCCACCCGCGGCATTGGTGCCAAGAGCCTGCAGGAAATTCGTGAATACGCCACCGGCCAGGGTATTTCCCTGTGGGAATCGTCCGAGCGGTTACTGGCCGCAGGCCAGGTGAAGGGTCGGGCGAAAACAGGCCTGCAGCAGTTTATGGAGATCATCAACACGCTGTCTGAAATGGCGGGTCACGCTTCCCTGCAGGGGCTGATGAAGCAGGCGATTGAGTCCAGTGGCCTGAAGGATTATCACGCCAGTGAGAAGGGCGAGAAGGGCCATGCCCGGGTGGAGAACCTGGAGGAACTGGTCAGCGCGCTGGCGGATTATGATGTAGAAGAAGGCGTAGATCCGCTGGCGGAGTTTATTGCCCAGGCGGCGCTGGATGCCGGCGAATCACAGGCCGATGCTCATGAGGACAGTGTGCAGTTGATGACGCTGCATTCGGCCAAGGGGTTGGAGTTTCCGATGGTGTTCCTGGCAGGTGTTGAGGAAGGTTTGTTCCCGCACAGTATGTCGCTGGAGGAGCCCGGGCGCATGGAGGAAGAGCGCCGCCTGGCCTATGTGGGCATTACCCGGGCTATGAAGAAGCTGGTACTTACTTACGCGGAATCCCGTCGCTTGTATGGTCAGGAGAAGTTTCACGCACTGTCCCGGTTTGTGCGGGAGATCCCGGGGGACTGTCTGCAGGAGGTGCGGTTGCGTAATACGGTGACGCGGCCGGCGATGGTGGAGCGACCGAATGAGAGTCTGTTTGCCCAGGATTCGGCCCAGCAGTCCGGTTTCAGTCTGGGCCAGCGGGTGCGCCATCCCAAGTTTGGCGAGGGTATCGTGATGAACTCAGAGGGCACCGGGCATCACACCCGCGTGCAGGTGAACTTCGATGAGGGCGCCAAGTGGCTGGTGCTGGCTTATGCGCCTTTGGAGGCCTGTTAAACGGTTGAGTTAGCGTCATGCAGCCTTCGAGTAAGGGGGCTGCATGACGGTGGGAACGTCTTTCCAAAAAGCGCTCGAGCCGTCCACGGGCGCTTGTGTTCCGCCATCCCTGGCTCCACAAATTTTTGGAAAGACGTTCCCACCGCCATGCTCTGACGTTTCGGCAATCCGCAATAGTCCATGATCCCTGATTTCTTGGAAGGCTAGCTCAGAAGTTCGGGGCAGGTATCGGGGTGTGCCTCCCAAAAATGTGTGGAGCCAGGGATGGCGGAACAGAAGCGCCACAGGGATGTGCCGCCAGGAGCGGTTTTTGGGAGGCACACCCCGATACCTGCCTGACTCCAAGGTCAGCAATTCAAACTGCAGACGGTCACATCAAGACGGCGTAGATTACACCCGCCAAAATGATCCGGTAGATCACATACGGCCACATGCCCACCTTGTTCAGCCACTTCAGGAAGAAGTGGATGGCGGTAATGGCCATCAGGAACGAAGTGACGCCGCCAATCAGGAAACCATTCCAGTCCACGATTACGTCGGATGTGGCCACTTCCAGCAGCTTTACCGCCGACGCCAGCACGATAATAGG
This sequence comes from Marinobacter sp. EN3, assembly GCF_000475315.1. NCBI lineage: Bacteria > Pseudomonadati > Pseudomonadota > Gammaproteobacteria > Pseudomonadales > Marinobacteraceae > Marinobacter > Marinobacter sp. EN3. The sequence continues at coordinate 114,552 of NZ_AXCC01000074.1, read as the reverse complement.
AATCGCCAGCAGGAATGAGAACCGGGAGGCGGTTTCCCGGGTCATGCCCAGGAACAGGCCGGCGGTGATGGTGACGCCCGAGCGGGAGGTGCCGGGGACCAGGGCCATGGCCTGGGCGACGCCAACGATAACAGCGTCTTTCCAGTTCAGGGAATCCATGGTGCGTTGGCGTTTGGGCAGCCAGTCGGCGATGCCAAGAAGGATGCCGAACACCAGGGTGGTGAAGAAGATCACCGAGGCGCCCCGCAGTTCGTTGTCGATCATGTCGAGCAGGGCCAGGCCCGCGAGGCCCGCCGGGATGGTGCCGATCACCAGGTACCAGGCCAGGGCGCCCTGGCCGACGATTTTGCGCTGGCCCATGGAAATCAGGCCGTCCCGGGCGATGCCGAAGACATCCCGGCGGAAGTAGAGCACCACGGCCAATAGCGTGCCCACGTGCACCGACAAGTCGAAGCCGACGCCCTGGTCTTCCCAGCCAAAGAAGGCCGGTGTCAGGATCAGGTGGGCGGAGCTGGATATGGGCAGGAATTCGGTCAGTCCCTGGAGGAGGCCAAGGAAAAGGGCCTGGAAAATATCCATTCTTTTAATTCCGGTCGGTGGTGCTGATTAACGGGTTCGACGCTCAAAAAACGAGCGCGATATTAGCAGGGTGGTTGTCGGCTGAACAGGCGCGGATAGCGACGCGCCTGTTCGGCTTTATCGTTCAGGCCGGGAACTTGTCCCGGGTGTTATTGGCGATGCGCACCAGGGCGAGCATCAAGGGCACTTCCACTAGTACGCCCACCACCGTGGCCAGGGCCGCGCCGGATTTCAGGCCGAACAGGCCGATGGCCGCCGCCACCGCCAGCTCAAAAAAGTTGCTGGCACCGATCATGGCCCCTGGGGCGGCGATGCAGTGGCGCACCTTCCAGAGCCTGGCCCAGCCGTAGGCGAGCAGGAAGATAAACACCGTCTGGATAACCAGTGGCACCGCAATCAGCAGTATGTGCAACGGATTTTGCAGAATGACTTCACCCTGGAAGGCGAACAGCAAGACCAGGGTGACGATCAGCGCGGCAGGCGTCACGGGGCTGAGGCGTTTCATAAATACGTTGTCGTACCACTGTTCGCCGTGGCGTGCGATCAGGGTCCGGCGGGTCAGGTAGCCGGCGGTGAGGGGAATCACGATGTATAAGACCACCGACAGAATCACCGTATCCCAGGGCACCTGGATGTCGGAAATCCCCAGGAGGAAGACCACAATGGGCGCAAAGGCGAACAGCATGATGATGTCGTTCAGGGATACCTGCACCAGGGTGTAGGCGGCATCGCCTTTGGTCAGGTAACTCCAGACAAATACCATGGCGGTGCAGGGCGCGGCACCCAGTAGAATGGCGCCGGCCAGGTATTCGCTGGCCTGTTGTGGGGCGATCCAGGGTTTAAACACCACCATCAGGAAAAACCAGGCAATGGCGAACATGGTGAAGGGTTTGATCAGCCAGTTCACGATAGTGGTGATGGCGAGGCCCGTCGGCTCTTTTCGCACCCCGACCACGGCGCTGAAATCGATCTGCGCCATCATCGGGAAAATCATCGCCCAGATCAGGATGGCGATAGGGATGGACACCTGGGCGTATTCAAAGCGGGACAGGGTCTCGGGAATCGAGGGGGCAAGCTGCCCGAGGGCTACACCGGCCACAATGGCCAGTGCCACCCACACGGACAGGTAACGCCCGAACAGGTCCAGGCCGCCGTCAGTGGTTTCAACCGTGTTCACATCGCTTTTGCTGCTCATGGCATATCCTTAAATGGAACGTTGGTTCACACGCTTCGACAGTTCTTCGGCGCTTTCCTTGCGTTCGGAGTAGCGGTCGGTGAGGTAATCACTGCGGTCCCGTACCAGCAGGGTGAACTTTACCAGCTCTTCCATGACATCCACGATGCGATCATAGTAAGGCGAGGGCTTCATGCGATCATTGCCATCAAATTCCATGAAGGCTTTGGGCACCGAGGACTGGTTCGGAATGGTGACCATGCGCATCCACCGGCCCAGCACCCGCAGCTGATTAACGGCGTTGAATGACTGGGAGCCACCACATACCTGCATCACTGCCAGGGTTTTGCCCTGTGTCGGCCGAACCGCACCCAGGGACAGCGGTATCCAGTCGATCTGGGTTTTCATGATGCCGGTCATGGCGCCGTGGCGTTCCGGGGAGCACCACACCATGCCTTCACTCCACTGCACCAGTTCCCGCAGTTCCTGAACCTTGGGATGGCTGGCGTCTTCGGCATCGGCCAGGGGCAGGCCGCGGGGGTTAAAAATACGGGTTTCCGCGCCCATGGCTTCCAGCAGGCGGGCGGATTCTTCCACCGCCAGGCGGCTGAACGAGTGTTCGCGCAGGGAGCCGTATAGCAATAGAATCCGGGCTGGATGCTCGGAGGCCGGGGCCTCGAATACCTTCGATGCCGTGGGAGCATTGAACAGCTCAGCTTTGATGTTGGGAAGATCCGCGGTTGGCATGTTGATCGTCGATCCTTTACGTCATCACTGTGTCACACTAATATGCGAAAAACTGCATATTCGAATAAGCGTATATATTGGTCGGTAAATATGAAAGGTCAAGCCCATTACAATCCGATGACCCTGTTCAAGGCCCTGGGAGATGAACTCCGGCTTGCGGCCACGCTGTTGATCCACCGTCAGGGTGAGTTGTGCGTGTGCGAATTGATGGCGGCGTTTGAGGCGCCTCAGCCAAAAGTCAGCCGCCACCTGGCATCTCTGCGTGAAGCTGGCTTGCTGGAAACAGAGCGCCGGGGCCAATGGGTCTATTATTACCTTAGTCCGCACCTGCCAGACTGGATGGTGCGGGTGCTGGAGGAAACTGCCGTTAACAACCCGGCACTGATTAAGCAGCCGCTGGCCAGATTGCAGGCCATGGCGGATCGCCCGGCGGTGCAGTGCCCCTGATCCTTTATCGCACATGCGGATCGCGAAGGTCGCAAGGAGAACATCATGAGCAAGATCAAAGTAGGCATTAACGGGTTTGGTCGCATTGGCCGGCTGGCGCTGCGGGCGGCCTGGGGCTGGCCAGAGTTCGAATTCGTCGCCATCAACGATCCCGGCGCGGACACCCACACGCTGGCGCACCTGTTGAACTTTGACAGCGTACACGGCACCTGGAGTCGTGAAGCGATGGCCGATGGTGACGATATGCTGATTGACGGCCAGCGCATCCGGGTAACCCACAACAAAGCCATTGCCGAGACCGACTGGTCCGGCTGCGACCTGGTGATCGAAGCCAGCGGTGTGAACAGGAAGGTGGCTGTGCTGCAGGGTTACCTGGACCAGGGTGTCAAACGGGTGGTGGTCACCGCCCCGGTGAAAGAGCCGGGTGCGAAGAACATTGTCATGGGCGTGAACGAGGGCATTTTCGACCCGGCCAATGACCGCATCATTACCGCGGCTTCCTGCACCACCAACTGCCTCGCGCCGGTGGTGAAGGTGATCCACGAGAAGCTCGGTATCAAACACGGCTCCCTGACCACCATCCACAGCCTGACCAACACCCAGACCATCATCGACGCGCCCCACAAGGACCTGCGCCGGGCCCGGGCCTGTGGCAGCTCGCTGATTCCCACCAGCACCGGTTCCGCCACCGCGATCATCGAGATCTTCCCGGAGCTGAAAGGCAGGCTGGATGGCCATGCGGTGCGGATTCCGCTGATCAACGCGTCGCTGACCGACTGCGTGTTTGAAGTGGAGACACCGACGGACCGGGATACGGTCAACCAGCTGTTGAAAGAGGCCGCCGAGGGCGAGCTGAAAGACATTCTGGGCTACGAAGAACGCCCGCTGGTGTCCATTGACTACAAGACCGACCCCCGTTCGTCCATCGTCGATGCCCTGTCCACCCTGGTGGTCAATGGCACCCATGTGAAAATCTATGCCTGGTACGACAACGAATGGGGCTACGCCAACCGCACCGTGGAACTGGCCCGCAAGGTAGGGCTGGCCTGATATGAGCGCGTCCATCCGCCAGTACCTGGTGATCACCGGTAACTACTGGGCCTTCACCCTGACCGATGGCGCCCTGCGGATGCTGGTGGTGCTGCACTTCCACCAGCTGGGCTACTCGCCGCTGGAAATCGCCCTGTTGTTCATCTTCTACGAGTTTTTCGGGGTGGTGACCAACCTGGTGGGCGGCTATCTGGGGGCCCGTATGGGCCTGAACCGCACCATGAACATCGGGTTGTTCCTGCAGATTGTTGCATTGGCCATGCTGGCGGTGCCGGCCGCCATGCTCACGGTGCCCTGGGTGATGGCGGCACAGGCGTTGTCGGGTATTGCCAAAGACCTCAACAAGATGTCGGCCAAGAGCGGTATCAAGCTGCTGGTACCGGATGAGCAACAGGGCACCCTGTACAAGTGGGTGGCGATTCTCACCGGCTCCAAGAACACCCTGAAAGGGGTGGGATTCTTTCTGGGCGGCGTGTTGCTGATGGCCGCCGGGTTTACCGGTGCGGTAATCCTCATGGCGGTAGCGCTGGGGCTGGTGTGGCTGGCCAGTCTGTTCCTGCTGGGTCAGGACCTGGGCAAGAGCAAGGCCAAACCCAAGTTCAGCGAGATCCTGTCCAAGAGCCGGGCCATCAACGTGTTGTCGGCGGCCCGGATGTTTCTGTTCGGCGCCCGGGACGTGTGGTTTGTAGTGGCGTTGCCGGTGTACATGGCCACGGTGTTCGGCTGGGACCACTGGAAAGTTGGCGGCTTTATGGCCAGCTGGATTATCGGTTACGGTTTTATCCAGACCCTTGCGCCCAGAATCACCGGCCACGCCAACGGTAAGTCCGGTGCCGTGATCTGGGCGGCAGTGCTGGCGTTGGTTCCTGCCGCCATTGCCGGGGCTCTGTTGGCCGGTTGGTCGGCACAGGTGGTGGTGATTGGCGGTTTGCTGCTGTTCGGGGTGCTGTTTGCCATCAACTCCTCGCTGCACAGCTACCTGATTGTCAGCTACGCCCGGGGTGACGGCGTATCGCTGGATGTGGGGTTCTATTATATGTCTAACGCCGCCGGCCGGCTGCTGGGCACCATTCTCTCTGGCTGGGTGTACCAGGCCTACGGGCTGGAAGCCTGTTTGTGGATTTCCGCTGCCCTGGTAGCCACAGCGGCAGCGTTGTCAGTATGGTTGCCGGAACGAGCGGAGAAACCAATAGGAGAGAAAGGCTATGTCTGATTCCAATGTAGTGCTCATCACCGGTGCCAATCGTGGCATCGGCCTGGAGCTGGCCCGGCACTACGCCGCTGAAGGCTGCGAAGTCATTGGCGTATGCCGGCAGTCTTCCGACGAGCTGGCCGGTGTGGCAGCTCAGGTGGTCGACGGTGTGGATGTCACCACCGATGCCGGCATCGATAAGCTGAAATCCAGTCTGGCGGGCAAGCGTATCAGCTTGCTGATTAACAACGCGGGGCTGCTTCAGGACGAGCAGCTGGGCGGTATCGACTTCGACTCCATTCGCACCCAGATGGAAATCAACGCCTACGCGCCACTGCGCGTGGCCGAAGCCCTGGCGCCTCTGATGGGGCAGGGCAGCAAGATTGCCAATATAACCAGCCGGATGGGCTCTATCGCCGACAACGACTCCGGCGGCCGTTATGGCTATCGGGCCTCGAAGGCTGCGCTGAACGCTTTCGGAAAATCCCTGGCGGTGGATCTCAAACCCAGGGGCATTGCCGTGGCGCAGCTGCACCCCGGTTATGTGAAAACGCGAATGGTGAACTTTGGCGGGCTGATCACGCCGGAGGAGTCTGCCAGGGGGCTGGCCGAGCGCATTGCCAATCTGACTCTGGAGAACACCGGGTCGTTCTGGCACAGCAATGGTGAGGAACTGCCCTGGTGACTTGGCTTTGACCGGGCTGTTGTTGCAAGGGGTCAGCGTTGGCGCGCTGAGTGAAGTAACGCTGACCGTTCCCGGCGGACAGGTAGTGTGCCTGTCCGGTGCCTCTGGCAGTGGCAAGAGCCGGTTACTGCGCGCGGTGGCCGATCTGGAGCCCCACGGCGGTCAGATTTCTCTGGATAACCTCAATCAACAGAGCGTACCGGCACATCAGTGGAGGCGCCAGGTGGTGATGGTGCCGGCGGAAAGCCAGTGGTGGTTTGATGATGTAAGCGCCCACTTTCCCGAGGGGGCTGGTGAGCGTTTGCCTGCCGCTCTGGGCTTCCCTGCCGAGGTGATGGACTGGTCAGTCAGCCGGTTGTCCTCCGGTGAGCGGCAAAGACTCGCGTTATGGCGGGCCTTGATTCAGGAACCAGATGCGCTGCTGCTGGATGAACCGACCGCCAATCTGGATAACGAATCGACAGAGGCGATCGAACGCTGGCTGTTGCAGGAAATTGAACAGCGGCAGATCGCCACTCTGTGGGTCGCCCATGATTCCGCCCAGATTCATCGGGTAGCCAACGTTCACTACCGGATTCGTGGATCCGCACTGGAGCCTGTCCATGGAAGTGATTGACCTGGCCTGGTGGAAGCTGGGCCTGGCGGCCTTGCTGGTACTGGCTTTGGCAGCGACAGCCTATTTGGGGCGTCTGGGCATTACCCGTAGCCTGTTGGTGGCGGCCATACGAACGGTTATTCAGCTGGCTTTGATTGGCCTGGTATTGGAAGCCCTGTTTGCCTCTTCCGCCTTCTACTGGATTGCGCTGCTGGCGGCGGTCATGTTGCTGGTGGCTGGCCGGGAAGTGGTGGCGCGCCAGGGCCGACGCCTGAAAGGCGGGTGGGCGTTCGGGATCGGCACCGGCGCGATGTTCGTGTCGTCATTTACCGTGACCGTGCTGGCACTGGCGGTGGTGATTGGTCCGGAGCCCTGGTATACCCCTCAGTATGCGATTCCTTTGCTGGGTATGATGCTGGGCAACACCATGACCGGGGTCAGCCTGGCTCTGGATCGTCTGAATGATTCGGTCTGGCGCCAGCGGGCGGTAATCGAGAACCGGCTGATGCTGGGCCAGACCTGGCAACAGGCACTGGAAGACATCCGTCGGGAAGCCATGCGCAGTGGCATGATGCCCTCCATTAACGCCATGGCAGCAGCCGGCATTGTCAGCCTGCCCGGCATGATGACCGGCCAGATACTGGCGGGCAGCCCGCCCGGGGTGGCGGTCAAATACCAGATTCTGGTGATGCTGATCATTACCGTCGGTACCGGTTTTGGCGCGGTCATGGCAGTCAGCTGGGGCGGCCGGCGTCTGTTCGATGACCGGGAGCGCCTGCGGCTGGATCGTTTAACCAAACCGTGACCGGGCACCAAAGTCGCATGGGGTCTCAGTCGGGTTTCGAGCTAGGCTTGGCTTTCCGGTAACCACAAAGACAATAATATGACCAGCCTACTGCAACGTTATCCTTTGCCAGTCATTGTGCTAGCACAATTGTTCGGCACCTCCCTCTGGTTCAGTATCAACGGGGTCTGGCTATCCCTGTCCGCCGAACTCGGGTTAGCGGAATCGGATCTGGGCCGGCTTACGCTGTCGGTTCAGGCGGGTTTTATTGCCGGTACGCTTGCTCTGGCGGTGACCGGCCTGGCGGATCGCTTCGGCGCCAGCCGCATCTTCCTTATTTCGAGCCTGATGGGCGCACTGGCGAACGCCGGCTTTGTAGTTGTGGCCGGGGTGTTTCCGCTGGACAGCCTGTTCCGGTTCGCTACCGGCCTGTGTCTGGCCGGAATCTACCCCCTGGGTATGAAACTGGTGATTGCCTGGACACCCAAATATGCCGGCGCCGCCCTGGCCTGGCTGGTGGGTATGCTGACCCTGGGCACCGCTTTGCCACATCTGATGCGAGGGGCAACAGCAGGTATGCCCTGGGAGTGGCCACTGTTTGCATCGTCCTGTCTGGCGCTAATGGGCGGGCTGTTGGTGTTTCTGCTGGGTGACGGGCCGCACCTGCCCAAAGCCAGCGGGCGGCTTCCCCTGAGACAGGGCTTGTCGGCTTTACGCCTGCCCCGGTTCCGGGCCGTGGCGGGCGGTTATTTTGGCCACATGTGGGAGCTTTACGCCTTCTGGACGCTGGTGCCGCTGTTGATCGGGCGAGAACTGCAGCGGCTGGGACAGGGTGATGCCTTGATCCCCTGGTTGTCGTTTGCGGTGATCGGTATGGGTGCGGCTGGATGTATTGGCGGCGGCCGGATCAGTCGGACTCGGGGCAGTGAGTGGGTTGCCCGGCGGGCGTTGATGGTGTCCGGGGCATTGTGCCTGCTCTATCCCTGGATGAACGGGCTGCCACCGGAGTTGTTGCTGGCGGTTCTACTGGTTTGGGGCGTCGCTGTGGTGGCCGATTCCCCGCAATTCTCCGCGCTGGCTGCAGTCACGGCCCCGAAAGAAACCGTTGGCTCATCTCTGGCGGTCATGAACGCGGTCGGCTTTGGCCTGACCCTGCCGGCCATCTGGCTCACCAGTGGGCTCTGGAATGCCTGGGGGGGGTGGGTAGCGTTGCTGCTTTTGCCGGGACCGGTGTTCGGCCTGTGGTCCCTGAGCCGGGGGAAGTCCGAGGCCTGATATACTTGCCGATTACTTCGACCTCCTGCTTTGGACCGTCATGACCCAACGCATTCTGTTATTGTCCGCTTATGATGCTGCCAGTCATCAGCGCTGGCGCGAGCAACTGGTCGCCATGCTGCCTGACTATCATTGGCAGACGCTGGCGCTTCCGCCCAGGTTCTTCCAGTGGCGGATTCGAGGTAATCCGGTGAGCTGGCTGGATCAGCCCGGCCTTGAAGAATCCTGGGACCTGGTCATTGCCACTTCCATGGTTGATCTGGCCACCTTGCGCGGGCTGCACCCTCGAATCGCGAACACCCCCTGTCTGCTTTATATGCATGAGAACCAGTTTGCCTTTCCGGTCAGCGATCAGCAGCGGAGCCGGGTGGAGCCGCAGATGGTCAATCTCTACAGCGCTCTGGCCGCCGATGCGGTGGTCTTTAACAGTGCCTGGAACCGGGACAGCTTTCTGCAGGGCGTCGAGGGCTTTCTCAACAAGATGCCGGATGCGGTGCCTTGCGGGGTGATAGAAACGCTCAGGGAAAGGTCTTCGGTGCTGCCGGTGCCGATTGAAGACCGCTTGTTTATCGAGCAGCCACGGTCCGTGAACCGGGAACGGCCGCATCTGTTATGGAATCATCGCTGGGAATACGACAAGGGGCCCGACCGGTTGTTCGGCCTGCTGGAACAGCTGGAGCAGCGCAAGCTGGACTATCGCATCAGTGTGGTGGGTGAAGGCTTTCGCAGCCGCCCGCAAGCCTTTGACCGGATTTACCAGCAATTTGCCCGCCGCATTGAACACTGGGGCTTTCTGGAACACCGGCAAGATTACGATCGGCTGTTGCGCAGTGCCGATATTGTGGTGTCGACGGCACTGCACGATTTCCAGGGCCTGGCGATGCTGGAGGCGATGGCATCCGGGTGCTTGCCGCTGGCACCGGACCGGCTGGCCTACCGGGAATATGTGCCGGCAGACTGCCGATACCGGAGCCTGGACTCTGACCCCGGCGGCGAAGCCCTGGCGGCGGCTGAACAGCTGGCACGGCTGTTAAAGCAACCTCCCGAGCCGAACCCGCCACAAGGCTGGCGGGCGTCAGAACTGGCCCCTAAGTACCAGGCGCTGGTTCAGCAGTTGATGGCGCGGGCTTAGTGGTTCTGCTCCGGGACTTCCCGGATGCGCCCATGCTCATCAATCGCCACGTACACAAACAGCCCTTCAGTCACCTTGCGGGGTGTCTTGGAGGCGCGGTCCAGTGTCCAGACTTCCACGTTGATTTTCATGGAGCTGCGGCCGATGTCCACCAATTCACAGTAGCAGCCCACCTGGGAGCCCACACGCAAGGGTGACAGAAACTCCATTCTGTCCATCGCGACGGTGGCATTACGGCCCTGGGAAATGCGACCAGCCATGGTCGCTGCCGCAATATCCATCTGTTTGACCAGCCAGCCGGCGAAGACATCGCCGTTGGCATTGGTGTCTGACGGCAGTGGCACCACCTGCAGCATCATCTCGCCCCGGGGGGCCGGTTTGTCATCATCGTACGCAGTCATCAGGATCGCCTGTACAGCTTGTGAGTTGTTTTCTGTGCATGGTAACGGGCTGGCGCGGGGCTGCAAGAAAATTTGAACAATGACAGCTATATTTCAAAAGCTGTAACAAAGTTGTCACAGAGTGCCCCTAGGATGCATTCATCGGTAAAGCAGATCCGACACAACGTCCAAAGTAAATAATGGAGACTCGACGTGATGAAACTGAACAAAGCACTTGCAACCGTTGCGCTGGCCGGCTCTGTTGCCGCCCTGTCTGCACCGGCCATGGCCCGTGACACCATCAGCATCGTGGGCTCTTCCACCGTGTATCCGTTCGCTACTGTGGTAGCCGAGCGTTTTGGTGCCAACACCGATTTCCCGACACCCAAGCTGGAATCCACTGGTTCCGGTGGCGGCCTGAAGCTGTTCTGTCAGGGCGTAGGCACCCAGCACCCGGACATCACCAACGCTTCTCGTCGTATGAAGCCGTCCGAGTTTGATCTGTGCCAGAGCAATGGCGTGAAGGACATCACCGAGTTCCGCATTGGTTCTGACGGCATCGTGATCGCCAGCTCCAAAGAAGCCGAAAATCTTGAAGTAACTCTGGAGCAGCTGTTCCTGGCGCTGGGTAAAGAAGTACCCAACCCGAAAAACGAGAATGAGCTGATCGCCAACCCGTACAAGAACTGGAGCGACATCGATTCCAGCCTGCCGAACAAGCCGATCCGTGTGATGGGGCCGCCTCCGACTTCCGGTACCCGTGACTCCTTCAACGAGCTGGCTCTGCAGGGCGGCTGTGAAGACCTGCCTGCAGTTGCCAACATGAGTGAAGATGACATGGAAGGTGTGTGTCAGAGCATTCGCGAAGACGGCGCTTTCATCGAAGCGGGTGAGAATGACAACCTGATCGTCCAGAAGCTGATTGGTGATACCGGCATGTACGGCGTCTTCGGTTACAGCTTCCTGGAAGAGAATGCTGATCGTCTGCAGGCTGCTACCCTGAACGGGAAGGTGCCAACTGCCGAAGGTATCGCTGCCGATGAGTACCCGGTTGCCCGTTCACTGTTCTTCTACGTGAAAAAAGCCCACGTTGGTGTTGTTCCTGGCATCCAGGAGTACGCTCAGGAGTTTACCGGCATGGGCGCCATGGGCCCGAATGGCTACCTGAAAAGCGTTGGTCTGATCGTTCCGCCGCGCGATGCGCTGATGGATCTGCAGGAGAAGGCTGAAAAGATGCCTAACCTGACCAAAGACGAGCTGATGTAAGCGCGGACTACCGCGAGTAGTGAGCGAAAGGGTGCGGCTCTGAAGGGCCGCACCCTTTCGCACGTAAAATAGTTGAAAGTGCGAATTGGTTTTTTACGCTTTACACTTGTGACCTGCTAAACGTGTCAAACAGGAATTTTCATGCAACCGGCTAACCTCATGCTATTGGTCATTGCCTTCGTGGTGGTGGCTTATGGTCTTGGATATGCCCGCTCCCGCTCATTGGCCATGCCGATGGGTGGTATCCGGCATCTCAAATCCCTGCCGTTCTATTACGGTGCCCGTGCTGCGCTCTGGTGCGGCATTCCGGCATTGATTGTGCTGGCACTGTGGGCGGCATTTCAGGGTAAAGTCATTCAGTTGCTGGTGATCGGCTCCCTGCCACCAGACCTGGTGCCGGAAGGGGCAGGGCAAGCCAGTCTGCTGCTCAGCAAAATCAGCAACGTGGCCAGTGGCGCCCTGCCTCCGGGCTTTGTCGAGGCTCCGATTGCCGAGGCAGCCGAGCGGTTGCAGGCGTTGCGTGCTCAAAGTCGGCTCTACATGTCGGTTCTGGTTGTTGCCGTTGCGGTGCTGGCCGGCTTTCTGGGCTGGATCCGGATCAGCCCGAAGCTGAATGCCCGGAGCCAGGTTGAAACCACCCTGAAATGGATCTTTTTCGCGTGCGCTGCGCTGGCGATCCTCACCACGGTTGGCATTGTCTTTTCGGTTGCCTTTGAAACCTTCCGTTTCTTCCAGAAGATTTCCTTCTTTGAGTTTTTCTTCGGCACCCAATGGAGCCCCCAGACGGCGTTGCGCGCCGATCAGGTGGCAGCCGAGGGCGCCTTCGGGATGGTGCCCCTGTTTACAGGCACGCTCCTGATCTCTGCCATTGCCATGGTGGTTGCGGTACCGGTAGGGCTTTTATCGGCCATCTATCTGTCTGAGTATGCCAACAAGCGGGTACGGGGTATTTTCAAGCCGCTGCTGGAAATGCTGGCGGGTATTCCGACTGTGGTTTACGGCTTCTTTGCCGCCCTGACGGTGGCGCCGTTTATCAGTGATTTTGCCGCTTCCCTGGGTATCAATGCGTCTTCCCAAAGTGCCCTGGCAGCCGGTGGGGTGATGGGCATCATGATTATTCCTTTCGTTTCCTCTCTTTCCGACGACGTTATCAACGCCGTGCCGCAAACACTCCGGGATGGTTCGCTGGCACTCGGCGCCACCCAGTCCGAGACCATGAAAAAGGTTATCTTTCCTGCGGCGTTGCCCGGGATCATGGGCGGGATACTGCTGGCGGTATCCCGGGCCATTGGTGAAACGATGATTGTGGTGATGGCTGCAGGCCTGGCGGCGAATCTGACCGCTAACCCGCTGGAATCGGTGACCACCGTAACCGTGCAGATTGTCACCCTGCTGACCGGTGACCAGGAGTTCGACAGCGCCAAAACTCTGGCCGCCTTCGCCCTGGGTGCGATGCTGTTCCTGGCCACGCTCCTGCTTAACGTTATTGCTCTGAAAATTGTCCGCAAATATCGGGAACAGTATGACTGATCAACGTTCACAGGCGGAACTTGTCCGCCAGTCACTCAAGCGCCGTTACCGCAAGGAGCGCCGCTTCCGTGCCTATGGTATCGCTGCCATCGCCATTGCCCTGTCGGCTCTGGTGATCCTGTTTGCCGATATTATTGGCAAGGGCCATACCGCCTTTATCAAAACCACCGTTACCCTGGAGGTGGATATCGACGGTGAGGCCATGTATCTGGACGACGCGTCCGACGAACGCCAGATGAAAATGGCCGACTTTGTCGAGCCCTTGATCCGCGCCTTGATGAAAGAAATCCCGGAAGCCGGGGAGTCGGACAGGGACGATGTCCGAGATCTGATCAACCCCTATGCCTCCAATCAGCTGCGGGATGCGCTTCGGGAAAACCCGGAGTTGCTTAATACCACCCAGACCATGACCTTCCTGTCCCATACCGATGTGGATGTGTACGTCAAACATGCCGGGGATGAGAACTACTCCATCAAGCTGAACGAGAAGCAGCAGGCGTGGGTAGATACATTGTACGAGCGCGGCGTGGTGGATACCGGTTTCAATGACGTGTTTTTCAGCCGGGGCGATTCCCGGGATCCGTCCCGTGCCGGCATTCTCGGGGCGATTGTTGGCTCTTTGCTGACCATGGTTGTGACTCTGGCGCTGTCGTTCCCGATCGGGGTGGCTGCGGCCATCTATCTGGAGGAGTTCGCGCCCCAGAACAAACTGACCGACTTCATTGAGGTCAACATCAACAACCTGGCGGCGGTACCCTCGATCATCTTCGGTCTGCTGGGTCTGGCCGTGTTCATCAACCTGTTCGGCATGCCCCGTTCGGTGCCAGTGGTGGGTGGTCTGGTACTGACCCTGATGACCCTGCCCACTATCATTATTTCCAGCCGTGCGGCGATCAAGAGTGTGCCGCCTTCCATCCGTGAGGCGGCCGAGGGCATCGGTGCCTCCAAGATGCAGGTGGTGTTGCACCATGTGCTGCCGCTGGCCATGCCTGGCATGCTGACCGGTTCCATCATCGGCATGGCCCAGGCCCTGGGAGAGACTGCACCCTTGCTGTTGATTGGCATGGTGGCCTTTATCGTGGATGTGCCCGATGGTTTCTTCGATTCCGCCACGGTATTGCCTGTACAGGTGTTCCTGTGGGCCGGCAGCCCGGAGCTTGCCTTTATCGAACGAGCGTCAGCAGCCATCATGGTGCTGCTGACTTTCCTGATTGGAATGAATGCATTGGCCATCTGGCTTCGTAAGCGTCTTGAGCGCCGGTGGTGAGGAGGAGTTATATGAATACCCTGAATACAACGGTAACCAGTGAGGCTGATGTGCCCGAAGAGAAGGCCATTCCGGTGCAGGACGAACGACCGGCAGAGACAGTGATTGAAGAGGGTAAAACGGTCGGAACGCCGTTTGCCGACGATCCCAAGTTCAAGTTGCGCAACGTCGAGGTTTTCTACGGTGAAGACCGGGCCATCAAGAACATCAGCCTGGATATTGCCCGTAACGAGGTGATTGCGTTTATCGGGCCGTCGGGCTGTGGCAAGTCCACCTTCCTGCGTTGCCTGAACCGCATGAACGACAGCATCGACATCTGTCGGGTCAAGGGCTCTCTGCAGCTGGACGAGCAGGACATCTACGATTCCAAGCGGGATGTGGTGGAGTTGCGTGCCCGAGTGGGTATGGTGTTCCAGAAGCCGAACCCGTTTCCCAAGTCGATCTACGATAACGTGGCATATGGCCCACGCATCCATGGCCTGGCCAATCGCAAGTCCGATCTGGATGACATTGTAGAGAACAGCCTGCGCAAGGCGGGGCTCTGGAACGAAGTAAAAGACCGTCTGGATGCCACCGCCACCGGGATGTCCGGTGGCCAGCAGCAGCGGCTGTGTATTGCCCGCGCGATTGCCGTGAGCCCGGAGGTGGTGTTGATGGACGAACCCTGTTCCGCACTCGACCCGATTGCTACGGCCAAGGTTGAGGAGCTGATTGCGGAGCTGTCCGAGAGCTATACCATTGTCATTGTGACCCACTCCATGCAGCAGGCGGCCCGGGTATCCCATCGCACGGCCTACTTCCACCTTGGCCATCTGGTGGAAGTGAATGAGACCGACAAAGTATTCACCTCTCCGGAACATGAGCTGACGGAGTCATACATTACCGGCCGTTTCGGCTGATGCGTGTTCGGGGATAACGGAGACAGACACTATGCCTAATAAAAAGGATGACGTTTACGGGGATCACATTTCCCACAAGTTCAATGATGAACTGATGGAGCTGAAGACCCAGTTCCTCAAGATGGGTGGAATGGTGGAAACCCAGGTTGATCGTGCGGTGCAGGCCCTGGTAGACGGTGATGGGCATCTGGCAGAGGAAGTGCGCGCTAACGACAAGAAAGTCGACAAGATGGAAGTTGATCTGGACGAAGAGGCGACCCTGATCATTGCCCGTCGTCAGCCGGCAGCGCGGGATCTGCGCCTGGTGATTTCGGTGATCAAGATGGTGGCGGATCTGGAGCGGGTTGGCGACGAAGCCAAAAAGATTGCCAAAATGGCGATCAAGCTGACGGAAGAAGGTCAGGCGCCGAGGGGCTATGTGGAAATTCGCCACATCGGTACCCACGTGCTGACCATGCTGCATGACTCACTGGATGCCTTTGCCCGGCTGGATTCCGAACAGGCACTGCGGATCATGAAAGAAGACAAACGGGTGGATGAAGAGTACCAGGCTGCGGCCCGTACCCTGCTGACCTTCATGATGGAAGATACCCGGAATATATCCCGCTGTATGTCGGTGATGTGGGTGCTTCGTGCCCTGGAAAGGGTGGGGGATCACGCCTGCAATATTGCCGAGAACGTGATCTTCATGGTCAAGGGCGAAGACGTTCGCCATACCCCGATGGAGGAAGCGGAGCGGGTGGTCAGCCGCTGACCCGTAACCTTGTGAAACTGCTGCCATTGGTGGCAGTTTCCCCCTTGTTCCGGCCAGCAGTTACGCTATCATGGCCGGGACAAATCCACGTCTGAGGCCCTATGATTCTCCTTGTCGCATTCGCGATTATCTCCATCGGTTTTTCGTTTATCTGTTCTATCCTCGAAGCAGCTTTGCTGTCTATCACGCCCAGTTACATCGCGTCTCTGAAAAATGATCGTCCACAGCTGTTCGTGCGCTTGCGCCGGCTCAAGGACGAAATCGACGATCCGCTGTCTGCGATCCTGACCCTCAATACCATTGCCCACACCGCTGGCGCTACCGGCGTGGGAGCCCAGGTGGCGGTTGTCTTCGGTGAAGCCTGGCTGGGTGCGGCGTCAGCGGCGATGACCCTGGCAATCCTGATTCTTTCGGAAATTATCCCGAAAACCATTGGCGCCAAATACTGGCGTGTGATCGCACCTTCGTTGCCAGCGGTGCTGGGTTTTATGATGAAAGCCCTGTTGCCCTTTGTCTGGCTGTCGAAGCAGGTTACGCGGCGGATTGCTCCCGGTGACGGAGATACTGACATTCGGGCCGAAATCAGCGCGCTGGTGGAGATTGGTCGTGATCAGCAAGCTCTGGACGAAGATGAGCGCCGGATTATCCACAACGTGCTCCGGTTCCACGAGATCAAGGTCAGTTCCATTATGACCCCTCGCACGGTGTGCAAGTTTATTAATCCGGACACCACCGTGCCGGAATTCCGGGACAGGGTGATGAAGTCGCCCTTTTCGCGCTACCCGATGATTGATGAAGACGGGGAGACCCTGGGGTACGTGCATCGGGCAGACCTGATCAGCATGAGCGACGATGACGACCTGCAAAGCCGGCTGCGCCAGATCAAACAGGTAAAGGCCAACACCAACATCGAGTTCCTGTTTTCGGAAATGCTGCGGGAGCGCCAGCACATTGCGGTGGTGTACGACGAGCTGGGAACCTGGCTCGGGGTGGTGACTCTGGAGGATATTCTGGAAACCCTGCTGGGTACGGAGATCATGGATGAGACCGATAATGTCTCCAACCTGCGCCGCTATGCCAAACAGCGTTGGAGCCGACGATTGAAGCGGTCGGCCGTGCAGTAATCAAAAAGGGCAGCCTCGGTGCTGCCCTTTGTCATTCTGTGCGACAAGTCTGTGAGAAGGATGCTCAGGCCTGTTTCATCTTGTCGGTGTACGGCGGCCAGCCCAGGGGTTTGCCGGCGAGCAGATGCAGGTGAATGTGGAACACGGTCTGGCCGGAATTCTCACCGCAGTTCATCACTACCCGGTAGCCATCGTCGGCAAAGCCCATGTCTTTGGCCAGCTTTGCCGCCACCCAGTAAAGATGGCCGACCAGCTCACGGTCGTCTTCCCCAATGTCATTGATGGTGGCAATGGCTTTCTTCGGAATGATCAGCAGATGCACCGGGGCCTGTGGATTGATGTCCTTGAAGGCCAGGCTGATGTCGTCTTCGTACACGATGTCGGCGGGAATTTCCCGGTTGATGATCTTGGTGAAGATGGTTTCAGACATAACGGCTCCTTGTGTCGAGTAAATGCGCGTACGCCACTATAGGCCACCCAGGCCGGGCAGGCGATTAACGATTTGTTGAATCGGCGCGGGCAACTGTTCATCCAGGCCCATGGCGTAGCGAGCGACGCGATTGCGCGCGAACGGCAGTACCCGGGCAGCGCCAAGCCCGAGATTGCGGGCCAGGTGCACTGGCGGAATGGCATTGCTGAACAGGTGGTAGAACAGATCCATGGTCAGCATCATCCGCTGGTTGGCGGGCCGGCGGCGATGTTCATAGAGTTTGAGCCAGTGCGCACTGGCCAGGTCTTCGCCCCCGCGCCGGGCTTCTTTCAGCACGCCCTGCAGGCATTGGGCGTCCTGGAAGCCCAGATTGACGCCCTGGCCCGCCAGCGGATTGATGGTGTGGGCGGCGTCGCCTGCCAGCACCACCCGGTTCTGGTAATAGTGCTTGGCATGCTGGCGGGCGATGGGAAAGCTGGCCCTGGCGTCAATGTGGGTCAGTTCCGGTAGTCGTTCGGGGAAATGCTGCTGGATCTCAGCCATCAGTTGCTGTTCGCCCATGGCCTTGAGTTCGTCCAGTCGGGCCGGGTGGTCGTACCACACCAGGGAGCCCCAGCTCTCTCCGGGGTGTTGCTCGCCAGCGCTGTGCAGGGGCAGGAAGGCCCTGGGGCCGCTGGGGTAAAAACCCTGCCAGGTAATGTCTTCCACATTGCCCCGATAGCGCACCGAGATCACCAGGGCCTGCTGTTCGTACTGATCCCGGGTAACACCGATACCCGCTAACTCCCGCACCCGGGACATAGCGCCATCGGCGCCGACCACCAGCTGGGCCTGCAACTGGCTGCCATCATCCAGGGTCACCGTGGCGTACTCTGTGCTCTGGACCAGGTCCCGAACGCTGTGGCCTGTGATCAGGGTGACGTCAGTTTCCGTTTCGGCGGTTTGCCACAGAGCCAGTTGGGTAATGCTGTTCTCAACGATATGGCCAAGATGCGGCGCGCCCAGGCTGTTGGCGTCGAATTCCACCTCAGTGAGGCTTCGGGGCACCAGTCGTTTGAGCGGATTTGGTGTCTCGTCCCAGACCGCCAGGCGGCAATAAGGGGTAGCGCGCATGGCCAGTATTCGTGGCCAGGCACCCAGGCTGGCCAGATAGCGCTTGCTGCCGGCACTGAGGGCAGATACCCGGATATCCGGGTGGCTGTCTGGCTGATAGGGGGCGGGGGAAGCCTGGTCGATCAGGGCCACGCGGATGCCCTGCTGGCCCAGCCCGGTGGCAAGTGCGGCGCCGACCATGCCGGCGCCTACGATGATGGTGTCAAAGGTCTGTGTCATATCCGGTTCCTGTCTGCTGGCCTCAGTTTACGCGATGCCGTGCTGCAGACAAGCGACCGGGGTCAATCCCGGGTGGATCAGTAGCCGGCCATGGAGGTAGCCGGTGTCTCCTCCCGATTGCCGGAGCGGCGGGGGTTGCGGACCAGCCAGGCCGGTTTGCGGGCGCCCGGACGGGTGAAGCCCTGGTTGATGACCATGGGTTGTACCAGACTCAGGAAGTCCCGGGTGTTCATGTGAATGGATTCGCTGTGGCTGCCGGCGGCAAAGGCCAGTTCCGGTTGCTCGGTTAAAGCCTCGGCGCAGTAAACGCTCATGCCAAAGAGGTTGCCAAACGGCGGCATGGCGCCCACTTCGCAATCGGGGAAGCGATCCTGAAAGGCTTGTTCGTCGGCCAGGTCGACAAAATCGGTGTCCAGAATCTTGCTCAGTCTGTCCCAGCGAATACGCCAGGTGGCCGGCATCACCAGCATGGCCATTTTGCCATCGAGTTCGATAATGACGGTTTTGACTACCCGATCTCCGGCGATCTTGACGTGATGGGCCAGTTCCTGGGCGGTAAAGGCTGGGGGGTGAGAGAGGCACATGTAGTCCACACCTGCCTCATCCAGAAATGTTTTCAGCTGCTTTGCCGGCATGTTCACAACCTCCTGACAGCATCGACAGTGTTGTGGAGCCATCCGCCTTTCCCGGGCCGGGCCCCGATGGCAGGCGGGGTTTTTACCCCGCCTTGTCGTCAGCTTAGTTCAGGATACGCACTTTGCGAGTTACCGGATGTTTCCATGTGAAACGGTTCCGTTTAATCAGCCTTGTACATGTGCACGTCCCGTTGAGGGAAAGGAATCGAAATGCCCTCGGCGTCGAAGGCCTTTTTCACCCGCTCCTGCATATCCCAGTAGAACGGCCACAGATCGGCGCCCTTGGTCCAGGCGCGCACCGTCAGGTCTACCGAGCTTTCGCCGAGGGCGCCAACAACGATCAGCGGCGCCGGGTCTTTCAGGGCGCGCTCATCCTCTTCGATCAGGCGTTTGCAGATGGCCTTGGCCTTGTCGATGTCATCGCCATAGCCAATGCCGAAGCTCATGTCGCAGCGGCGGGTTTCGTAGGCGCTCAGGTTGGTCAGGCTGGCGTTGGAAAGCTGGCCGTTGGGGATCACGATCCGGCGATTGTCGAAGGTGTCGACAATGGTGTAGAGGATGGTGATTTCCCGCACCGAGCCCAGAAAGCCCTGGGCATCAATAACATCGCCGACCTTGAAGGGTTTAAAGATAAGGATCAGCACGCCACCGGCAAAGTTGGCCAGGCTGCCCTGCAAGGCCAGGCCCACCGCCAGGCCGGCGGCACCGATGATGGCGACAAACGAAGTGGTAGCGATGCCCACCATGGAGGCGACGGAGATCAGCAGCAGAATCTTCAGAATGGCGCTGATCAGGCCACAGAGAAACTTGTTCAGGGTCGGATCTTTTTTGCCAAGGCGGTTGTCCAGCACCCTGACGAACCGGTTGATCAGCCAGAGGCCGATAATCAGCGTAACAATCGCCAGCAGAACCTTTGGGGCATAAGCCATGATCAGGGCAATGGCCTGATCCGCCCATTCAGAGGCCTGCCCGTTAGCACCGAATAACTCTTCCATAGGGAAAAACTCCTTGATCGTTAATATTTTCTGAGTGAGTTCTTATCGACAAATGACGTGGTTCAGCGGGATTTGTCTGAACCAACTATATAGCAGAGAAAGCTGTACACGGCATTACTGCCAACGCCCAGGATTACGTGCTGGTGCGGGATCTGGCCCACTCGGTGATGACTTCGGGGCCGCCCCGTACCAGTATTTCGCCCTGTTTCTGGGTAAGCTGGTAGTCGTACATGGGGTCGTAGTAGTCGGTCAGCAGGGCCTCAATCCAGCCATGATGCCCTTCCAGGGAGCCATTGGCTTCCTGTTGATCCAGAGCCTGCAGCATCAGGTTACGGAGTTTCTGGTAACGCTCGCCGCCCAGGCGTTTGCGAATGCGGTCGATGGCGCTCAACAGGTAGTCCCGGAAATTCAGCCAGCCGGCGTCTTCACCGTCCCTGGCCCGGTAACTGGCCAGCATGCCTTCAACGTAGTCGGCCCGGATGATGGCAATACGCTCTTCCATGGCCTGTTCCAGAATCAGCAGGGGTGATTCAGACATCCGGGCCCGAAGGGTTTCCGGCAGGGCGCAGCGGCCAATCAGGCGGCTTTCGTCTTCAAGGTAGATTGGCCCTCCCGCTTGGTGCCTGGCCTTGAGCATGGCCACCGCCAGCCGGTTCTCGAAGTCGATCTGGGAGGGTTGGGGAGTTACCTGCCGGCCAAAGCTGGAGCCCCGGTGATTCGCCAGGCCCTCCAGATCGACCGGATTGGGCAGTTGCATCAGTACCCGGGTCTTGCCAGTACCGGTGCGGCCGCTGAGAATCCGGAACTGACCTGATTCGATCTGTGCTTCCAGGCTGTCAATGAGGAAGCGACGCAGGGCCTTGTAGCCGCCTTTCACCAGCGGGTAGTCGATGCCGGAGTCCCTGATCCACTGCTGGGTCAGGCGCGAGCGCAATCCGCCCCGGAAACAGAACAGATACCCCTCCGGGTGTTGTGCCACAAAGCGCTTCCAGGCTTCAATTCGCTGGGCCTTGATGTCGCCGGAGACCAACTGGTGCCCCAGTTCAATGGCCTTGTCCTGGCCCTTTTCCTTATAACATATGCCCACCCGGTGCCGTTCTTCGTCGTTCATCAGCGGGGCGTTTTCTGCAGACGGGAAGCTACCTTTGGCAAATTCCACCGGCGCCCGGACGTCCATCAGCGGCACATCGTTCAGGAACAGGTTGAGGTAGTCGTCGGTATCGGGTCTGCTGGCCATATCAACGGATCACTGTGATTCAGGGTGAGGCGGCAGTATACCGAACCGGCGATATCCCGGCATCCCGGACAAGGGTACAATCCCACGTCCTTTCAGCACTGGCGAGGGAAAATTATGAGCCCGGATGTTCTCAATCGGCATCTTCAGAAAACACTGAGTCGAGGTCGGGTGGCGGTTTCGGCGCCTGCGGGCTGCCCGGATATCCAGCTGTATCTGTTTGACCCGGGGGTGCTGGATGGACCGTTGAGCCATGATGAAGCCCAGGCTGTGGTGGCCGAGCCGGCGTACTGGTCGTTCTGCTGGGCCAGCGGGCAGGTGCTGGCCCGGTGGATTCTGCAGCATCCGGACGTGGTGGCTGGCAAGACCGTGCTGGATTTTGGTTCCGGTTCAGGGGTCGTGGCTGTCGCCTCCGCACTGGCCGGTGCTGCCCGGTCCATAGCCTGCGACATCGACGCGGCAGCGCTGGATGCCGCGGCCGCCAATGCCCGCCTGAACAATGTGGAGATTGATCTGTGTGACGACTGGGCAAGCCGGCCCGGGAGGGTCGATCTGATTACCGCTGCGGATGTTCTGTACGACCCTGAAAATCGCCCGTTACTGGCGGCCTTCGAAGCAGCCGCGCCCCAGGTGCTGCTGGCGGATTCGCGAGTGAAGGACCTTGGACATCCCGGTTATGTGCAGAAGGCTGTGATCGAAGCCAGAACCTGGCCGGACCTGAATGAGTTTGAGGAATTCAACAAGGTGAGGATCTATCTGGCCGGCGGAGACTGAATTCTTCTGACCAGAAAAAACAAAGGGCAGCCATCAAGCTGCCCTTGAACAGGTACTGAACCGCCGTCCGGGGCAGTTCAGATTCGGAACAGGTTGGCGCCTCCGTGCGCGATGGGCAACTGCCGTGTTGCCATTCCTTGCTGCCGTTCCCTGGTGCCAGCATCCGAGCCGACGATCCGATTCGTTATCCCTTAAGCGAAGCGTCCCTGTGTCCCTGCTTCTCCCCGCAGTCCGTGCCGGGGTGCATCCAGTGCGTCGTCCTTTCCCTGTCATCCTTGACGGTGTTCATATTACCAATGCCAGCTTTACAAACGTGTGAACTATGCACGCAGAGCGCGCTGCCGAACTCGCCAAACACGGGAAAGTTGTTACAAATCATTCATGTAGATTTTGGTCTGTAACTGGAGTTACAGACTGCGTACGAGATGTCACAGGGAGTTCCTACAGGTTTGTAGGAAATATCTCACAAGGATTCGGGCGATTTTCGCAAATCCGTTTCTTGAACCAGCCGAAGTCCCGGCCAAGGCAGCAGGCCAAGCCCGATGCCAACTGCATCCGCTGTCAGATCTGCGAGGGAGAAATCCCGGTACGGCAGGTTGGCTTGCACCACCTCCAGTATCAGGCCGAAAACCAGCAAGGCGGGGGCATACCAAAGCACAGAAAGCCGCGGCCATGCCAGGCGGGTCACCAGGGTGAGCTCCAGAAAGGCAATCAGATGATTGATCTTGTCATTGGGCGCCGCAGGGATGGGGTAACTGTTACTGGTGGTTGCCAGGTAAAGGATCGCAGCAATGGAAACAAACAGCGCTGCCTGCCATAGCCGTTGCATGGCCAGAATGGAGACGATAATGGAACGGATGCGGGGCATAGTGGAATCCGAGAGTCCTCGCGGGCTGTGGGAATGGTTCCGACATGATATGCTTTGCGCCCCGTTATTGTCATGGCAGCGGAGGATCACCAGTAATGCTCAAGGGTAACTTTTTTCGTGGGCTGGGCTATCTGGGGGAAGGCTTCGGGCTGATTCGCCAGCCAGGCCTCCGGTTGTTTGTTGTCATCCCGCTGATCATCAACATCCTGCTTTTCGGTCTGCTGTTCTATTTTCTGGCTGAACTGTTCACCGCCATGATCGCTGCGGCCATGGCCTGGTTGCCGGACTGGGCCTGGTTGCAGGCTCTCGATTGGTTTTTCTGGCTGCTGTACGGCGTGGTGATCCTGCTGATGCTGGCCTATGGCTTTGTGATCGTGGCCAACCTGATTGGCTCTCCCTTCTACGGTTACCTGGCAGAGCTCACTGAAAAACAGCTGACCGGTCAGGAAGTATCTACTGACGATAGCTGGTCCGCCATTATCAAGGACATTCCCCGCGCGCTCTGGCGGGAGGTTCAGAAGATTGCCTATTACCTGCCCAGGGCTCTGGGCTTATTCATTATTGGCCTGATTCCCGTGGTCAACCTGGTGGCCGCTGTGTTCTGGTTTTTGTTCAACAGCTGGATGATGGCGCTGCAATATGTGGATTATCCGGCCGACAATCACAAGGTCAGCTTTCCGGCTCTTCGTAAACTGTTGGGCGATACCCGGCTGTCGGCTCTCGGTTTCGGCCTGCCGGTCGCCCTGGCGGCGATGGTGCCGGTGCTCAACCTGTTTGTGGTGCCAGCGGCGGTGTGTGGTGCAACGGCCTATTGGGTTCGGGAAAACGGTTCAAACAATCAGTAATCAGTCATCGGAGGTTTCTTGGAAACATCGGAATTTGTCATCGGCCAGCGTTGGGTCAGCCACAGCGATACTGCCCTGGGTCTGGGTATCGTGACGGACATTTCAGGTCGCCGAGTCACCCTGGGATTCCCCGCCGCCGATGAGGAACGCACCTATGCTATCGACAATGCGCCCCTGTCACGGATCGTGTATCAACAGGGCGAGGAGATAGAGACCTTTGACGGTGAGCGCTATACCGTGCGCGCAGTGGAAGATCTTGATGGCGTTCTGGTGTACCACGCCGATGACGGTGAGAATATTCAGCCGATTTCCGAGGTTAAGCTGGCGGGCTCTGTGAATTTTTCCGCGCCTCATCAGCGCCTCTTTGCCGGCCAGTTTGATCGCAACGGTGCCTTCCGGCTTCGAGTCGCCACCCTGCAGCACATGGACCGTCTGCGGGCGTCGCCGGCCCAGGGGCTGATTGGGGCGCGCACCCAGCACCTGCCGCACCAGCTTTATATTGCCCACGAAGTGGCCCGCCGGCATGCTCCCAGGGTTCTGCTGGCCGATGAGGTTGGTCTGGGTAAAACCATTGAGGCAGGTCTGATTCTTCATTATCAGCTGCAGACCGGTCGAGCCCGCCGGGCGCTGATTGTGGTGCCCGATTCACTGATCCACCAGTGGCTGGTGGAAATGCCGCGGCGTTTCAATCTGCGCTTTTCCATTATTGATCAGGCCCGGTACGACGACCTCAAGGCCGAAGAAGATGATGTCGACGCTCTGGTTAACCATATTTTTGGTGATGACGATGCGGTTAACCCGTTTGAATCTGACCAATTAGTGCTGTGTAGCCTCGACTTCCTGGTGCGCAGCGAGAAGGCCCGCAAAGACGCGGTGGCGGCGGGCTGGGATCTGATGGTGGTGGACGAAGCTCATCACCTGGCCTGGTCGCCGGAACAGTCCAGCCCGGAATACGATGTGGTTGAGCAGTTGTCCGGTGCCAGCCAGGGCCTGCTGCTGCTGACCGCAACACCGGAACAGATCGGCGTGGCCAGCCACTTTGCCCGCCTGCGCTTGCTCGACCCGGCCCGGTTCCACAATCTGGAGACCTTCCGGGAAGAAGAGCAGCACTATGAAGTGATCAATCAGGTGGTCCGGCGCCTGCAGCAGGCGCCGGATACTATCTCAAAAGACGATCGGCAGGCCCTGGCCGGTTGGCTGGGAGATGAGCTGGACGAATTGCTGGCCCGGGATGATGCCCACCAGGCGGTGATCGATGCGTTGCTGGATCGTCACGGCACCGGGCGAGTGTTGTTCCGGAATACCCGGGCCGCCATTCAGGGCTTCCCGGAGCGACAGCCGTTACCGGAACCCCTGCCGTGCCCGGACCTGTATGAACACCATCAATACGGTGTCACCGGGCTGGCGCCCGAGCAGTCAGTGGATGAAGAAGACTGGCTGGCTCAGGATCCCCGGGTGAGCTGGCTGGAGAAGAAACTGGCCAGCCTGCGCCCGGCCAAAGTGGTGGTGATCTGTGCCAAAGCCAGCACGGCCATGGCACTTGAGCATTATCTGCAGTTACGGGCCGGTATTCGCAGTGCAGCCTTCCACGAACACCTTAGTCTGATTGAGCGCGACCGGGCCGCGGCCTATTTTGCCGATACGGAGCAGGGGGCGCAGGCGCTGATCTGTTCGGAAATCGGCAGCGAGGGGCGCAACTTCCAGTTTGCCCACCATTTGGTGCTGTTTGATCTGCCGGCCAATCCGGATCTGCTGGAACAGCGCATTGGTCGCCTGGATCGGATCGGCCAGACCGAAGCGATCCGTATTCACATCCCCTATCTTCAGGGCACCAGTCAGGAGGTACAGTACCGCTGGTTCCAGGAAGGGCTGAATGCGTTTGCCGAGAGCTGCGCCGTGGGTGTTGCTGTTCAGGAACATGTTCAGGGCCAGTGGCAGCAGGCCCTGGACGGAGACGAAAGCCAGTTGGAGCCACTGGTGGCGGCCAGTGCGTCTGAGACGGCGCGTCTGAAAGACATATTGCACAACGGCCGGGATGCGCTGATTGAACTGAACTCCTGTCGTGTTGATGAGGCTGAGGCTTTGATCGCCGGGATCGAGGAAGAGGAGAATGCTGCTGAAGTCCGTGACTACATGATTCAGGCTTTCGATATCCTCGGCGTCGACCTGGAAGACCACAGTGAGCATGCGGATATCCTGAAGCCGGGCGAGCAGTTCCAGGCCGGCCTGGTGGCGGAGCTTCCGGAAGACGGGCTGACCGTTACCTGGGATCGTCAGCAGGCGTTGCAGCGCGAAGATATGGCGTTCATGAGCTGGGAGCACCCGATGGTTACCGGGGTGATGGATTCGGTGAATAGTTCCGGTCTGGGCAAGGCTGCCCTGGCCAATCTCTCGGTCAAGGCTCTGCCCCCGGGGACGCTCCTGCTGGAAGCCGTATTCGCGGTGCATTGTCCGGCGCCCGAATCGCTGCAGTTGACTCGGTATCTGCCCGTTTCGCCCCTGCGCCTGGTGGTGGATGTGAATGGCCGGGATCTGTCCAAGGCTCTGCCCCATGAAAGGCTGAATGAGCTTTGTTCCAATATCCGTCGACGCACGGCCCAGGCCATCGTGCCGAAAATCCGGGCCGAGGTGGAAACCATGGTCGACCACGTCGAGACACTGGCGGAGCCGCATCTGTCACCGCTTCGCGAACAGGCGCTGGCGAGGGTAGAAGACAGCTTCATGCCGGAGATTCGGCGTCTGGAAGCACTGCAGAAAGTGAACCCGGCCATCCGCAACGAAGAAATCGACTTCCTGCGCACCCAGCTGGATGCCGCCCGCAGTGCTGTAGAGCATGCGTCCCTGGCCCTGGAAGGTATCCGTGTGATTGTCACATCGTAATGGTGCTAACCGACTGAACACTGGTCATTATCTGGCGAACAGACATCTGTTAGGGTAAGTTGAACGTAACGAAGTGTAGTCAAAGGGCTCCGGCACTGGCCGGAGACTCCAATCCATGGAAGACAGAGAGATCCTGAGATGACTTTGATTCTTTTTCTGGTGGCTCTGGCCGGCCTGCTGTACGTGATGCGCCGGGAATCCGGTGCCAAACCCGCCATTGGCGTGATGGTTGTGGTAGGTGTGCTGTCCCTGTTTCTGGCCTCTGGCTGGCTTGCTTTTGTCCTTCTGGCGGGCGCGGCCGTTACCGCTGTTGCGGGTTTGCCCCAGTTCCGGCAGAGCTGGCTCACCCCTCGGGTGTTTGCCATGTTCAAGAAGGTGGCGCCCAAGGTGTCAGACACTGAGAAAGTGGCTCTGGAAGCGGGTACCGTTGGTTGGGATGGCGAACTGTTCACCGGTCGCCCGGATTGGCACAACCTGCTGATTAACCGCCACACCGGTTTGAGTGAGGAAGAGCAGGCCTTCGTCGACGACCAGTGCACCCACGCCATTTCCATGTGTAACGCCTGGGATCTGGCGGTTGAGCGTGCCGATCTGCCCAAGGAACTCTGGGATTTCCTGAAGAAAGAGAAGTTCTTCGGCATGATCATTCCGAAGGAATACGGTGGCCTCGGGTTTTCCGCCAAGGCCCAGACTGCAGTGCTGCAGAAGCTGGCCGCCAACGAAATGCTGATGGTCACGGTCGGCGTGCCCAACTCCCTCGGCCCGGGCGAGCTGCTGGTGAAGTACGGTACCGAAGAGCAGAAAGACTATTATCTGCCGAGACTGGCCGATGGCCGGGAAGTCCCCTGTTTTGGCCTGACCGGGCCTCGCGCAGGCTCTGATGCCACTTCGCTGCCAGACACCGGCATCGTCTGCAAGCAGGAAGTGGATGGTAAAGAAGTGGTGGGTATCCGCCTGAACTTTGAAAAGCGCTGGATTACGCTGGCGCCAGTCGCCACGGTGGTCGGGCTGGCGTTCCGGATGTTTGACCCGGACGGGCTGCTGGGGGACACCAAAGACTACGGCATTACCTGTGCGCTGATCCCCCGGGATACCGAGGGCATGGAAATCGGACGGCGCCATTGCCCCATCGGGTCCCCGTTCATGAACGGCCCGATCAAGGGCAAGGATGTGTTCATCCCGCTGGACTATATTATTGGTGGCCAGGAAATGGCGGGCCAGGGCTGGCGTATGCTGGTTGAGTGTCTCTCGGTGGGTCGCTGTATCACCCTGCCGTCCGGTGCTGCCGGCGCCGCTGCCTATGCTGTGGGCACGGCCGGTGGCTTTACCCGAATTCGCCGCCAGTTCAATACGCCGGTGGCGGAGATGGAAGGGGTACAAGCCCCGCTGGCCCGCATTGCGGCTAAAACCTACATTGCTCAGGCGGCGGTTAATCACACCGCTAATATGATCGATCGGGGCGAGAAGCCGGCGGTACCGTCCGCTATCCTCAAGTATCACCTGACCGAGTTTCAGCGTGAAATCCTCACCGATGCCATGGATGTGCACGGTGGTAAAACCGTAACCCTTGGACCCCGCAACTACCTGGGCATTGGTTACAGTGGTGCGGCGGTGTCGATCACCGTTGAAGGCGCCAATATCATGACCCGCAGCCTGATGATCTTCGGTCAGGGTGCCATCCGTTGTCATCCGTATGTGCTGAAAGAGCTTGCCGCGAAGGACAATGACGATATCAAGGCGTTTGATGAGGCGTTCTTTGGTCATGCCGGGCTAATCTTTGGCAATGCCGCCCGCGCCTTTACGCAGGCGCTGGGCCTGGGCAAGGCTGATGTGCCATTCGACAGTGCCTCCCGCAAGTATGCCCAGGCCCTGGCGCGGTTCAGCTCTGCCTTCGGCCTGTGTGCCGATGCGGCCATGACAACCCTGGGCGGCGAGCTGAAAATGCGCGAGCTGATTTCGGCACGCCTGGGTGACATGCTGGCGAATCTGTACCTGGCTTCCATGGTGCTGAAGAACTGGCACGAAACCCAGCCGGTGGATGGCGAGAAAGAACTGATGCAGTACAGCCTGGCCTATCTGCTGCATCGTACCGAGCTGGCACTGGACGAGTTCCTCCAGAACCTGCCGAACCGACCGGTGGCACTGGCTCTGCGAGCTATTACCCTGCCGCTGGGATGCCGTTGGGATGCGCCCCATGATGATCTGGCGCGCAAGCTGGCCCGTTCCATCACCACCGATACTCCGGTTCGCAACAAGCTGATGGCTGGTGCCTGGACTACAGACGGGGAAGGCACGGTGGAAAATCCCGTCGCCCGCTATAACGGTCTGTTGAAAGACTACGACAAGGCCGAGCAGCTGTATCGGAAGGCCACCAAGGCTTACGCCAAGGGCGAACTGCCGATGACCGCACTGCATCCCGAGGAGCGTTTTGAGGCCGCCCTGGAGGCCGGTGTATTCAGCAAGGAAGAAGCCGACTTCATGCGCCAGTATGAAGAGGTGGTGCTGGAAATGCTCACCGTGGATGATTTCCCGTTTGACGAGTTTGCCCGAAACCGGGAAACCCTGATCGACCACAACCCGGCCTGAGGCGGCCGGGTAGCATGTGGTGGTCGGTTCTTGCAGTCAGCGTTGGTGCCGTTATAGGCGCCAACCTGCGCTGGGGGCTTGGGCTCTGGCTTAACGCCAGTTATCACGCCGTTCCCTGGGGCACACTGGTTGCCAACCTCAGTGGTGGCTGGCTGATTGGCGTGTTGATGGCTTTTTTCAGCCAGAGCAGTGTGCTTTCGCCGGAATGGCGTCTGTTTGCGGTGACAGGTTTGTGTGGCGCCCTGACGACTTTCTCGACCTTCTCGCTGGAGATGTTCGCCGCGCTTCAGGAAGGCAAGTGGGGTATGGCCCTGGTCGGAATTCTGGCCCATGTTGTTGGCTCTATCCTGATGACAGCACTCGGATTTCTGACTTTTTCCCTGGTGCGTGGGTAAGCCTGCGGGCGAGTCAGAATCTGTGGGTATCACTACCTACACAAATTATTGAAATTACGCTTGGCAAGCCCGAAATTCCAGAGTAGAGTGGGTTCGTAGGAAAGAATCAGTAAAGCAGTTCATGAATAAGACGTACCTCCGCAGTTAGTAGTGACCGTCCTGTTTTTGATCCCGCGAGTTCTGTTTTTCCGTTACACGCTGACCAGCACCCTATGAGTGTGTGGCAGCAGATAATATGATTGATTTCAGGAAGTTTAAGTATGTCTACTACTACCGGTACTGTTAAGTTCTTCAACGAAGCAAAAGGCTTTGGCTTTATCACTCGTGAAGGCGGCCCGGACGTATTCGTTCACTACAGCGCCATTCAGGGCTCTGGTTTCAAGACCCTGGCCGAAGGCCAGCAGGTCGAGTTCACCGTAACTCAGGGCCAGAAAGGTCCTCAGGCGGAGAACGTTGTTGCTCTGTAATCCCCTGAGGATTCAGCAATAACCCAAAAAAGGCAGCCGAGGCTGCCTTTTTTGTTGCCTGTTTATTCCCCGAAAATTTCCTCGTAAAAACGCATGGTGCCCTGCCATGAGCGCCGCGCAGCTGCTTCATCATAGGCGATTGGCATGCCGAACTGTTCGGCCACCTTATCGGCATTGGGATTGGTGAAGGAATGTTTCACGCCGGGAAAGCTGACAAGCGTCAGATCCACTTCGGCATTCTGCATTTCCCGAACCAGCCCGGCCACCTGTTCCGAGGGAACCATGTCATCTGCGCCGCCTGTGTAGACCTGCACTTTTGCTTTTACAGCGCCAGCTTCGGCCTGCAGCGGGCTGCCCAAGGCACCGTGGTAGCTGACTACGCCATCCAGATCCACGCCCATACGAGCCATGTTCAGGACCACGGCACCACCGAAGCAATAGCCTTGGGCAGCAATACGGTCTGGGTCAACGCTGTCATGGTTCTGCAGAAGTGCCTTGGCTTTCAGGAAGCGGGCTTTAACCTGCTCCATGTTGCTTGTGGCTTCTTGCATGAACTTCTGGGCGGTATCCGGATGGTCGGCCTGTTTGCCGGAGCCATACATATCCAGTGCGAAGGCGGTATAGCCGGAGGCTGCCAGCTTTTCCGCCTGCTCCCGGGCAAAGTCATTGTGGCCCCACCATTCGTGTACCACCAGCACGCCGGGGCGTTTCTGGTCGGACTCGTCGTCCCAGGCCAGGTAGCCGGTGAAGGTTTGGCCGTCTACGGTGTATTCAATGGTTTCGGTCTGCATTTCTGCAAGCGCCTGTGTGCTGGTCATAAAAAGGGAGAGGATTGCTGTGGGTACTGCGGTTCTGATACGGATCATCGCGTTTTTTACTCCTTGCCAGGATTGGTGACACTTCCATGATTACGTTGGCAGCCAGAAAATCGATCCAGACTCACTGGCGTGTCCTGTTCTCAGAACAAAACGGTCTTATAGGCCGGATCTGATAAGTAAAGAGAATCAATGCCGGCTTTCCCGAATCTGATTCTTGACTATAGTTAAGAACAGGAACGGTTTTAAGTCCGAAATGGTTCGGGCACCGTATCCACCCATACCAACAACAGCAATAAAGGGGGTGGTTTATGCTTCTGTCCCATGCGTTTGGTCTCTTCACCCACCCGGAAGATGAGTGGGTATCCATTAAGAAAGAACACGAACATCCAACTCGTCTTTATGTGGCGTACGTCGTCGTTCTGGCGGCCATAGCGCCAATCTGTGCCTACATCTCGACGGCCCATTTTGGTTGGTCTATCGGTAGCGAACGGCTGATCAAGCTCACCGAAATCAGTGCCCTCCAGATGAGCGTTCTGACCTACCTCGCCATGCTGGTGGGGGTCTTCGCCCTCGGGTACGCCATTAACTGGATGGCGAAAACCTATGGCGCCAAGGAAGAGCACGTGCCGTCTAACGGTATTGCCCTGGCAGCCTATTCCTGTACGCCACTGTTCCTGGCCGGTTTTGCGCTGCTGTACCCGGTGCCCTGGTTCAATGCTGTGGTGTTTCTGGCAGCGGCCTGTTACGGCGCCTGGCTGATGTACGACGGCTTACCGATCGTCATGGGCATCGAAAAGGAGCGGGCGGTCATGTACGGAGGGGCTCTACTCACGGTGGCACTGGTGATCCTGGTATCCACCCGAGTCGGTTCGGTCATTCTCTGGAATCTGGGGCTCGGGCCGGTGTTCGTCAGCGGCTAGCCAAACACGTTATTCATTCGGTCAAAACGGGAGCTTCGGCTCCCGTTTTTTGTGACTGCCGTCTGCTTGCGATGCACCTGTCGGAATTTGCCATAGCCCTGTCGCAATCCGGCAACGCGTTCTTCATATCTCTGGTCTAGCTTTTCAGGCCAACCGGTTTTGGTTTCCGGGCACGATAAAAAGCATATGACGAACATGACAGGGGTGGACAATGGCTAGACTGACGAGACGGGATTTTCTGAAAGCATCGGCACTGGGTATGGGGGCGGTGGCGATTTCCAGCGGCCTGGCGGGGTGTGTGCTGGACAGCGATGACAAACGGCGGGTTGATTTTACCCATGGTGTGGCCAGTGGTGATCCGCTACAGGACAGCGTTATTCTCTGGACCCGGGCCGTGCCCGAGCGTGGCAGCAAGGTGAAAGTAGGTTGGGAAATCGCCACCGATGCGGAGTTTGCCTCGGTGGTGCGCTCAGGAACCGCCGAAACCACCGAAGATCATGATTTCACCATTAAGGTGGATGCCCAGGGGCTGATGCCGGGCCAGCGTTACTATTACCGTTTCCGCTCCTCGGGTGCCACCTCTCCCGTAGGGGCCGCGACTACCTTGCCGGAAGGGTCGGTAGAGCAGGTGCGACTGGCTGTGGTGTCCTGCTCCAACTACCCGGCCGGTTACTTTCACGTATACCGTGAAGTGGCAAACCAGGCGGACCTGGATGCTGTGATTCATCTGGGCGACTATATCTATGAGTACAGCAGTGACCCGGACAGCTATGCCTCGGAAGATGCCCGGGCTTTGGGCCGGACCTTCCCGGAAAACAATAACCGGGAGTTGCTGACACTGGCGGATTATCGCCGCCGGTATGCTATTTACCGGCAGGATCCGGATCTGCAGCTGGCCCATCAGCGGTTACCGTTCATTGTGGTGTGGGACGACCATGAAGTGGCTAACGATACCTGGCGTAACGGTGCTGAAAATCACGATGACTCTGAAGGCGATTTTGATCAGCGCAAGCTGTCGGCGCTGCAGGCCTTCTTCGAGTGGATGCCGATCCGACCGGTGATTGAAGGTAATGACGAGGCCATCTATCGCAGCTTCCGTTTTGGCGATCTGGTGGATCTGCATATGCTGGATACGCGCATTATCGGGCGCGATCAGCAGCTGGATTACCTGAATTATCTGAGTGAAAGCGGGCTGAACGCACAGCAATTCATGGCCGATGTGGCTGATCCAAACCGGACACTGTTGGGCGCTGAACAGCGTTTATGGTTACAGAACAAGCTGGCTACGTCATCCGGGCGATGGCAGGTGCTGGGGCAGCAGGTGTTGATGGGGCGCATGGATTTGCCTGCGGAATTGTTGCTGGGTATTGCCACGGGAAACGTTTCGGAACTGCCGCAAGCTCTGGCGGAACTTGCGACTATCAAATTCCGAGCCCTGCAGCGCGACCCCACACTCACTGAGCAGGAACTGAGCCGAATCAACACGGCCGCGCCCTACAATCTTGATGCCTGGGACGGCTATCAGGCCGAAAGAGAAGTTGTTCTGGGCATGGCGCGGCAATTCGACAAAAACCTGGTGGTGCTGGCCGGAGATACCCATAACGCCTGGGCCAATAATCTGAAGGATATGAATGGCAACCAGGTGGGTGTGGAATTTGCCACTGCCTCGGTGTCTTCTCCCGGACTGGAGGACTATCTGGGACTGCCTGATGCCATGATTGCCGATGCAGAGCAGGGCATTGGCCTGCTGGTGGATGGTCTGGACTACCTGAACATCAATCAACGTGGTTATATGGTGGTTACGTTCACTCAGGAGGAAGCCCTGGCTAACTGGTATTTCGTGGATACCGTCAAGAGCCGGGAATACACCGTTGATAACAGTCGGTCTGCGGCACGGAAGACCTTGCCGGGTGCCGGGAACCGAACGGTCGATCCGGTATAGCCAACCGGGCGCGGCTATACCAGCCTTCGGTTTGACCTGGCGCATTGGCGGTATCGGCAGAATCCTGTGTAGTTGACCCAGACCTTAGGCAGGGAGCAGGGATATGTCAGAAGTCAGCACGCCAGGTTCACAGCGGACACTAGCCGGGGGCGCACAGTCTCAGCCCTGGCATGCCCTGGCCGCAGAACAGGCGCGGGTTCTTCTGGAAGCGCCGGAGCCTTTGACCGACGAAAGTGCGCGGGCCAGGTATGAGAGGTTTGGTCCCAACCAGTTGTCAGAGGGTAGGACGTCCGGCCCCCTGGCCCGGCTCGGTCGCCAGTTACGTAATTTCCTGATTTATGTACTGCTGACCGCAGCGGCCATCACCGGTGCTCTCGGACACTGGGTCGACGCCGGGGTGATTCTGGCGGTGGTGATTGTCCAGACCCTGGTCGGCTTCATCCAGGAAGGTCGGGCCGAGCAGGCATTGTCCGCTATCCGTCATATGCTGGCTCCCCGCG
The DNA here is from genome assembly GCF_000475315.1 of Marinobacter sp. EN3. Classification (NCBI taxonomy): domain Bacteria; kingdom Pseudomonadati; phylum Pseudomonadota; class Gammaproteobacteria; order Pseudomonadales; family Marinobacteraceae; genus Marinobacter; species Marinobacter sp. EN3. The sequence goes on along the minus strand of NZ_AXCC01000074.1, from coordinate 80,051 downwards.
CCCGCATTGTCAGGGCCGGCGGCCAGCATCAGGTGGATGCCGGCGAGCTGGTACCTGGTGATACCGTGCTGTTGGAGGCTGGTGACCGTGTGCCCGCCGATCTTCGCCTGGAAAAAACCAACAACCTCAAGATTGAGGAAGCTATCCTGACGGGCGAATCCGAGGCGGTGGACAAGTTCCCCGATCCGGTGGACGAGCAGTCGGCCCTCGGCGACCAGACTGGCATGGCGTTCTCCGGCACCATGGTGGCCACGGGCACCGCCCGGGGCGTTGTCGTACGTACCGGTATACATACCGAAATCGGCCGCATTTCCGGCCTGCTGGCTGATACCACCAGTCTTAAAACTCCGCTGCTGGAACAGATGGACCGGTTTGCGCGGGGGCTTTCTCTGATTGTCATCGCGACCGGCATTCTCATCTTCTTTGGCGGTCTGGTGTTCAGTGGCCTGGAATTCCGGGAGTTGTTCATGGCGGTGGTGGGCCTGACGGTGGCAGCCATTCCTGAAGGCTTGCCTGCCATTCTCACCATTACCCTTGCCATTGGTGTGCGCCAGATGGCGCGTCGCAAGGCGGTGGTACGCCGGATGCCGGTGATCGAAACCCTGGGCGCGGTTTCAGTCATTTGCTCTGACAAAACCGGCACGCTCACCCGTAACGAAATGATGGTGACTACTGCTGTGACCTCCGGTGAGCGCTATGAGATTACCGGCGAAGGTTATGGTAGCGATGGCATGGTCTGCCGGGGGGGGAAGCCGGTCACCGGCGATGGGGTGCTGGCTGAGCTTGCCCGGGCGGCGGCACTGTGTAACGACGCCAGCATTATTGGCAAAGACGGGCAGCCTTCTATTCATGGTGACCCCATGGAAGCCGCGCTGAAAGTGTTTGCCGGCAAGGCGGAATTTGATCATGTGAACAGTGCCTCCGGCTGGCCACGGGTTGATGAGGTTCCCTTCGATACCCGCATACGGTTCATGGCCACATTGCATCACGACCACCACGGTCACGGTATTGCCTATCTCAAAGGCGCTCCGGAACGGATTCTGGCCATGTGTGCGCACCAGGTATCCACCGACGGTGGAACGGAGCCGCTGAGCACGGAGCACTGGGAACGGATCATTACGGAAATGGCTTCCGAAGGCCTGAGGGTGCTGGCACTGGCGCGCAGGCCAATGGCGAAAGGCAGCCGGGAACTGGTGCTGGAAGAGCTGGAACAGGGCGCTGAATTGCTGGGGGTGGTGGGCTTGCTGGATCCGCCCCGGCAGGAGGCTATCCGCGCTATCAAAGAGTGCCACGATGCCGGTATTCGGGTGAAGATGATTACCGGCGACCACGCCCTGACGGCCGGTGCCATTGCCCGAAAACTCGGGCTGCGTAATGCCGACCGGGTACTGACCGGCAAAGAGCTTGATGACCTGGATGAAGATCAGCTCCGGAGTCTGGCCGGAGAGGTGGATGTGTTTGCCCGCACCAGCCCCGAGCACAAACTCAGGTTAGTGAAAGCGCTGCAGGCACTGCATGGTGTGGTGGCCATGACCGGTGATGGCGTCAACGATGCCCCGGCACTGAAGCGGGCGGATGTTGGCATTGCCATGGGTGTAAAGGGCTCGGAAGCGGCCCGGCAGGCGTCATCGGTGGTGCTGCTGGATGATAACTTCGCCAGCATTGCTGCGGCTGTCCGGGAAGGGCGCACGGTTTACACCAACCTGCGTAAGGGCATTGCCTTTATGCTTCCGATTAACGGGGGGGAATCCGTCAGTCTGATCACCGCCTTGCTACTGGGGCTCACGTTGCCCATTTCCGCCTTGCAGATTCTCTGGGTGAATATGGTCAGCTCGGTGCTGCTCGCCATGACCCTGGCATTTGAGCCGCCCGAGCCCGGAGTCATGCGGCAACCTCCCAGACCACGGGACGAGTCCTTGCTGCAGGGATTTGTGGTCTGGCGGGTGGCGTTTGTATCCCTGCTGTTTCTGGTGGGTATCTTCGCGGCCTGGTTCTGGGTCATGCATCGTCATCAGGACCCGGTGCTGGCCAGCACCCTGGCGGTCAACACCCTGGTGGCGATGGAGGTTTTCTACCTGTTTGCGGTGCGTTATCTCGACAGTGCCTCGATTACCCTGCGGGGGGTGCTCGGCACCCCCGTTGTGCTGGCAGCGATCGCAGCGGTCGTGGTATTGCAGTTGTTGTTCACCTACCTGCCCTGGTTCCAGCACACCTTTACCACTGCGGCCCTGAGCCTGGAGCAGCTGGCGTTTTCCGTGGTGGCTGGTGTTGTGGTTCTGCTGGTGTTGGAACTGGAAACTGCGATACGTAACCGGGTCAAGGCAGTCCGCGGGTAATCACTCCCGGATCGCCTCGGCCCTCCACCGCGGCCAGTTCGGCGCTGGAGAGCCATTCTCCGGGAGGTTTGTCCATCACCTCGGCGCAGGCCGCCAGGGCATGGCCCCAAGAGCAACGGTTGGCGAACAGCATGCCCGCTTCATTCAGGGTACCACCCCGATTGATGTAGCCCAGTACCCGGGAATGGCCGGGATGCGGGAACAGCGTGTGAAGGTGTCCGCGAAACACTTCCGGCCGCATATGGGTCAGGGCAACCCGTCGGTGCATGCGATGGGGGAACAGACGCTCCCGCTCAAACTCGGTCAGGCAGGAGGTGGCTTCCATCGGATCCCGGGGTTGACGGAAGCGCCCGGGTTCCTGCAGATAGACCAGCCGGAACGGTGTGCCGGTCTCGCGCAGACGCTCGCAAGCCCGTATGGCCTCGGAAAGCTGATAGGCGCCATTGGCAATCAGCAGCAGGGGTTCTTCGCCAGCCGAGGTATCCTCGTCCACCACCAGTGCGCCGTGTCTTGCCAGTGCTTCGGCTTCGCTGCCGTTGAAGACGCACGGGCGCTCCCGTTTCGGGATAACGAGGCAACTGATGCGGCCCCGCTCCCGGTAAACCGATGGCAGAATCGCCAGGGCGCTGTTGTAGTCAGCCGGGAAAATCACCCGGGAGACATCGCTCATTTCTCCCAGTAAAGCCTCACAGAAGCTGGTGTCCTGGTGGGATTGCTCGTTCTTGCCGTTTTCCCATGTGTGCGAGGTGGCAATCACTGGCAGTCCCAGCCATTGGGGTGGCCGGCCCACTTCTTTCTGATGTCGGGCGAAGATCAACTCCTGGCGGATAGCGCCGAGCATTTTCACGCAGAAGGCTTCGTAGCTGGCCACCAGATTCAATCCCGCTTTGTTGGCCAGGCAGGCAGAGACGACCGCCTCTTCATTCAGTGCCGTAATGATCTTGCCGTGTACTGACTCGGCCTCGTTCTCCGGGTCGTTCACGCGGTGCTTGAGGCTGTGGAGCACGCCTTTGAGTCGGTTGCTGGCGAGTTCGTCCGGGTTGCCGACCCGGGGCCGGAGTTCCGGGTTGTCCGCGACCAGAGCCTTGAAGAATTCATCAACGGCAGTCATGGGTGAGCATTTGTTCTGAGCCCAGGGCAAAACCGGAATGGCAGGTTCCGAGGGACGGCGAAGCGCCAGCGGGTGATCCCGCTCCAGTGGCCGGCCCTGTTGGCTGTGTTCATTCAGCTCGGATACCGCCAGGTTCAGCTCCTGCGGTTTTACCCATAGCGGTGTTGCGTACTCATTGAACAGCTCCCTGGATATGGCATCCATACGAGGATTGCCGGGCAGAGGCAGATTGTGAGCTGCGTTTTCTCCGGCGCCATAGAAACCATAGCCTTTCACGGTCTCTGCGATACCGTAGGGTATGCGAACCGGGTAGCTGGTCTCACCTTGTTGCGCAGCAGTGCCATGGGCTGCTAGTGCCTGCTCCATGTCGTACATGGCACAGACGAAGGCCGCGGGATCACGGCCGTCAAATCGCACCGGGTCAAAGCCCCGGTGTTGCAGGTGCTGCTCAAACCGTTCCAGACCCTCTCGGGTACCAAGCTCGGTTCGTTGTTCAATGCGACGGCCATTGGCAATCATCACCGGCAAGACCAGTCCGCAGTCCTCGGCACGCCACCATCGGGGTATCCAGTCACTTCCGCGCTGTTCTTCGGCGGCGCCGTCGGAAAGGAAGGCCACCAGAGATTCACCGGGCAGAGGCATATGTGCGTACTGCAGCTCTGCAAACCCAAGGTAGCCGCCTTCGATAATGCCCCCGGCGGTATGGGGGTTTACGTGGCTGCCCAGGGGGGCGGCCATCGTGCCATCCGGTTTCTGGCGATAGCTGTAGAAGTCGGAGGCCAGTCGAGATAGTCCCTCAGGCGCCAGGTAACGGGCGCGTTGCTCGGGATGCAGATTGCCGGTCAGAACGTTGAGTGCATCCACGGCGGCCACACAATGCCCTTGTCCCATCAGCCAGCTGCGGGTTTTTCCGGTCAGGTTGTTGAGGGCCAGGTAGGCCGCGTAGGCAGGCACCATGTTCAGGGCGCCTCCGGTATGGCCTTCCGGCGAAGCCTTGAAATCCTGGGCGACCAGGGGGGCGCCGGCAATGTCCACCCGGTTGCAATAGGTCATGTGCACCACCAGCCACAGGCCGGCGCTGGTGAGCCGGTCCAGGGCGATCAGCTTCCGGTACACCGTATCTTCATCCGGTTGGTGCCCGGCACTAACCAGTTTTCCAGCGAGTTCCCGGACTCTGGCGGAGGTCTGTTCGGAGTGCCGGATAACGCCATAGCCCTGCTGCCAGCAATGGAAGGCTGAGCCTGGTGTTGCCTCGTTGGGCGCCTGAACGGGTTCAGTGGGCGATGACATGACGGCCTCCATGGCTGATGAGTGTGAAGGAAGTGTAAAACGGACCGCCGTCAGCCCCCTTGATGCAGGTCAGTCGTATCTGCATCTTTTAGCATGCACTGAGCTGGTGCGGGACTTGGGTCCGTGCGGATTTCGGTATAGGATGGTGGCTCAGGACTCAATGATGAAAGGAATCAATCCATGAGTAAGGCAATAGTATTGCTGGGCGATCTCGGTATGGACCATCAGGGATTCCCGCCCACACCGGTGATTGCCGGTTCCCCCGATGTTCTCGTGGACGGTAAACCCGTTGCCCGGGTAGGCGATCCGCTGCAACCCCATTCAAAGCCCAAGCATCCGCCCCATCCCCGGGCCATTGCGGCCGGTTCCGGAACCGTGATGATCAATGGCAAACCGGCTGCGGTTACCGGCGGTGCTGTATCCTGCGGGGGCGTTACCGTTGGCAGTGGAACGGTGATTATCGGCAGCTAACGGGTTTTGTGTTCCAGGCTGAATGGGCGGCCCCAGTAATAACCCTGCCCCTGCAAGCCCGGAAACTGATGCAGCCAGAGTGCGATGGTTTCGTCTTCCACGCCTTCGACCACCACATCCAGGTCCAGGGCTGTGCCCAGCTCAAGAGCGGCACGAAGTATTTTCTGTCTTGAGGGGTAATCCAGTACCCCCTCCAGAAAACTGCGGTCGATTTTCAGCTCATCCAGCTCGAATTGTGCCAGGGCGCCAAGTGATGAGTGGCCGGATCCGAAGTCATCCAGTGCAATCCGGAAGCCCATCGCGCTCAGGGTCCGGATGGTGCTGCGGGCCGTTTCCGGATCGGTCATCATGGCGGTTTCGGTAATTTCCAGGCTGACGTTGGCCGGCTCCAGTTTGTGTCGTCGGACGATGGCGCCGGCTTCCTCGTGGAACAGACTGTGGGCCAGATCCTTGGCGGAAATGTTCACCGCGACCGTAATATCACGCCCATACTGTTCACGAAGCTGATGGCTGTCCCTGCAGGCTCGGTCCAGAACCCAGAGTGTGACCGTGTGAATGATCCCCACTTCTTCGGCCAGGGGAATCCACTGGCTGGGCGCAATCCTGCCGAATTCCGGGTGCTGCCAGCGAATCAGGGCTTCCAGTGAGCCAATCCGGCCATCGCGGATGTTGATCTTGGGCTGGTACTCCAGCCACATTTCGCCGGAACGCAGCGCTTGTTCCACATCCAGCATCAGCATTTGCTGGCGGTATTGCCACTCGGCAATGGCAGGATCATAAACCACCAGCGGCAGGCTTTCGTCCAGTGAGGCAAAGCCGGCACAGGCGAGTACGCCGGCCGGTTCTGCAGCATGTTCCGGGGCGTGGGCGACGCCAACCGAGGCGGCCCAGGAAAAGGAAAAACGGCCCTCACGGAAGTTCTCGGACAGCCAGCGGCTGATGGCCTGCAGGCGTTGGCTCTCCAGCGCCTCGTCGGGATGGCGCAACAGGGCAAAAGCATGGTTGACGGTGTCCAGGGTGGCCACGCTGTAACCGTTGATCATCACCAGTTGATCGCCCACCGTTTGCTTCAGATACCGGTTGAGTTGCCGCAGATACTGCTTCAGGAGTTCTTCGGCCGCTCGGTAGCCCAGGGCCTGTTCCAGTTCATTGAACCGGGCCAGGCGAATCATGCACAGGGTGTAGGGCGTTTTGTGGCAGTCCAGCGCGCCCAGGGTTTCCTCCAGCATGGGCCTGTTTGGCTTTCCGGTTACCCTGTGGGTTTTCAGCAAACGGTCATAATCACGCTCAATGCTGGCCCGGAGTTTCTGTTCCTCCTGAACCCGTATGTCTGAGCTCATGCGTTTCTTGCGTTCTTCCAGCAGCAGTTTACCCACACCACTGGTCAGGATCAGGGAGCCGGTGGCTGCGCCCAGGAAAAAGGCGGAGTCGGTCACCGCATTCACGGGTAGCCAGCCAACGGTACGAAGTGATGACGTGACAGCCCCGATCACGATCGCCAGTACCGACAGGGCATAGTAACGGGCGTAAACGTGGCTGTTCAGCTGGCGCAGGCTCAGGGCAAAGATGAACAGCCCGCCGACGGCACTGCTCATCAGGAAGGCATGTTGACCCAGGAATTGAAACCCAAGAGGCGCTGCCAGCAGGTGCGCTCCGGCAAGAAGGCTGAAGGCCCGGAGTATCCGGGCTTCCGTGCGGGTCAGTTGGAGGAAGTGTGGGGTGAATTCGCAAAGCGCGATCTGGCACAGCGGCAGACTGATGCTGAGCAGGGCATTGAGCTCTGGCAGTGCCGGCCAGATCAGCCACAGCCCCAGGCCGTCCATCACCAGCTGGCTGTAGATAACACTGATCATCAGCACGCTCAGCCAGGCCAGGCCCGGTCGGCGGAGCTTGGCCACAATACTCAGGTTGAGTAAGAGTGCAAACACCAGCAGACCGGTGACAAACGACTTCCAGGCGGTGATGGCGGTGCCGGCACCGAGAGCCTCGGCGCTGTCTGACAGAATGACCGGCAACAGTACCGGGCCGTGATTCTGCACTTCCATCAGCAGGGTGGTGGTGCCCGGTTGCAGCGTGACCGGCCAGACCCACTGCGGTAGCGCCAGGAATCGTTGATCGAAGGGGTATCGGTCGCCCATGGCGGGTAGGTGTTCGATGCTTCCGTCCGGGTGAATCAGGGCAGGTTGCAGGTGGTCCAGGTAAGGTGCAGGTACTGTCACCTGGCTGTTCGCAGGTTCTGACGTCGGGTTTTCGAGTGTCAGCCGGAAAGTTGCGGGTTTGTAGGGATAGCCGATTCCGGAATAGCGGGTATCCGTCCGGCTCCAGACTTCGGATTGCCAGAGTCTGTCTTGCAGTACCTTGCCCAGGGGGTGGATCAGATATTCGATCTGGCCAGCGATGCGAGGGCCGTTTGTGGCGCTGTCGGTCTGCACCGAAGGACTGACCGAAAGAGTCGGCGGATCCTGCCAGAAGGTCGTCGCAAGTCCGTAGGTAATGGCCAGGAGAAGGATGACAAACGGGAACGACTGGTGCAGCCACGCCGGTAATCTGTCCGAGCGGGTTTCCCTGGAGAGAGTCTGGCCGAGCGACGGAGAGTCCATCCTGAACGCATCCTGAAACTGGAAAGCGGCACCGTTACACTCTGGTTACAATGATTAACGAGATGTAACGAATTGATTTGATTAATATTTTACAGGAATTTAAGATTTTTTGCATTTGCTGTTTAAAACGCATGATTGAAAATGAGACCTGCGTTCGGCCCGTCTGCGCTGATATAGTTCGCGCTATTGACCCATTCCTTGTTAAGGCCTGAGAGGCAGGTAGTTCACCATGCGTTATTCCGTGTTTGTCACTGTTGTCGTCTTTTTCCTGGCGGTGTCCGGCCAGAGCCTCGCCAGTCCGGAGCGGGCGCCGAACCTGGCGTCGGTGCAGGCAGCGGCGGCCGAAGTTGGCAAAGAGGGCCTGCTGTTCGGTAAGCACGCCGATCGCCCGGTACCGGTGGCGTCGATCACCAAGCTGATGACGGCACTCGTGGTGGTGGAATCGGGACAGGATATGGACGAGTGGCTGACGTTCGAGGAGCGTCATGTCGAGGCTGCCGCGAACGCCTGGAGCCGCATTCGGGTGGGTTCTCAGCTTCGGCGCCGGGATGTGCTGCGGATTGCCCTGATGTCATCCGAGAACTTTGCTGCCTACACTCTGGCGCGTGTCTATCCGGGTGGCTTCGACGGTTTTGTTGCCGCGATGAATGCCAAGGCAAAAGCTCTGGGGATGCTTCAGACCCGATTTGTTGACCCGACCGGTCTCTCTACCGGCAATGTGTCCACGGCAGCGGACCTGGTGATCCTGGCGCGTGCTGCGCTCAAGCATCCCGAAATTCGTGAAGCCTCGACCACCGGCTACTACCGGGCCGAGTTCCGCAAACCCCGGTACAGCCTGTCGTTTGGCAATACCAATGCGTTGGTGCATCGGGACAGCTGGGGCGTGAGCCTGAGTAAAACCGGATACCTGACAGAGGCGGGGCGTTGTCTGGTGATGGTGTCGGAGATGAACGGAACGCCCGTGATCACGGTTTTGCTGGACTCTCTGGGTACCCGGTCTCCGATGGGGGATGCCGGCCGAATCAAGCGCTGGCTTGCCACGGGTCAACCAGGTTCGGTGGCGCCGGCCGCGAAGCGTTATGCACAGGAAAAAAATTCAGCTCTGATGGCGGCAGAGGCAGAACAGTCTCGAACCACCACGGCGTCCTCACAATAAAGGAACAGCTCAGACCATGATTGAGATACTGACCACCGGTGGCACCATCGATAAGGTCTATTTTGATGCCAACAGCAAGTTTGAAATCGGGGACAGCCTGTTGCCGGAACTGTTGACGGAATCCAACATCCATGACGGCTATGAGGTTCGCCCCCTGATGCGCAAGGACAGCCTGGAGCTGACCGATGCGGACCGCCAAACCATTCTGGAAGCAGTCAAGGCTTCGGCCAGCCAGCGTATCCTGATTACCCATGGCACCGATACCATGGCGCAGACCGCCGAGGTACTGAAATCGGTAGCCGATCGCACGATTGTGCTGACGGGCGCCATGCAACCTGCGCGCATGCGGCGCAGCGATGCTACCTTCAACGTTGGCTTTGCCTGGGCCGCGGTGTCGCTGTTACCGGCGGGGGTCTATATCGCCATGAACGGTGAGGTGTTTGAAGCAGGTTCAGTGCGGAAAAATCTGGCAGCCCAGCGGTTCGAACGTGCCTAGGCCGAGGCCTTCACTCTGTTACTGAGCGGATTTCCTGATAGGTCAGTGCCCGGAATTCTCCGGGCGCCAGCTTATCATCCAGTTCAATGCTGCCGATACGGAAACGGTGCAGGGCCTCAACACGATTGCCAACCGCCGCCAGCATCCGTTTGACCTGGTGGTAACGGCCCTCGCTGATGGTCAGGTCGATGACCTTGTCGCTGTGTACACGGACCTCGGCGGGCCTGGTCGCCGTGGTTTCACCGTTTAGCATGACGCCTTTTTCAAGCGCCCGGCGGGCCTCGTCCGGGATAGCCTCAGCCAGCCAGACCCGATAGCTTTTGCGGCATTCCCGGCGGGGGGATGTGACCGCGTGGGACCATTGGCCATCACTGGTCAGCAATAGCAAGCCAGTGGTGTCCTTGTCCAGCCGCCCGGCGATATGAACCCGACTGGCCAGGCCGCGGGGCAGCAGGTCGAGTGCCGTTGGCTGGCTGCTGTCGGTGGTGGCACTGAGCACTCCAGCGGGTTTATGCATCATCAGGTAGATATCGCCGGGTGGGTTAACCGGTTTTCCATCAAGATGAACGGACTGTTCGGCCTCCACCTGGCGATTGGCCTGCCGGCAGGTTTCGCCATCCACCTTCACTCGTCCCGCTGACACGACCTTTTTCGCCTCTTTGCGGGAAAGCTCTGTACCGTTGCTCAGATATTGATCCAGCCGCATCAGCAGGAGCTCCCGTGGTTGGGAGCAGACAGCGTGGCCAGGCACAATACCGGTACCTGGCCGGTCATTCGATTCCACAACAGGGGCAGGGCGGCCCGGTTCAGCGCCGGGCGGGGCAGGCGATCGCTGGCCAGTGGCTGCAGTCCGTCTTCGGCGGTTTCCGCCAGGATGAAGGTGAAAGGGTGAGCGCCGGGTATGCCCAGCCGGATATCCGTTGCGGTTATCTGAGTGCCGTTCTGCTGGTAGTCCAGGAAACCGCCGGTAAACCATTCCAGCCGCCGGGCTTCCGGCAGCTCGGCGACAAGGCGGGCAAGCTCTGGTTGCCGCGGGAAGCGTTCCAGTACCAGCTCGTCGCTGGCATCGAGGAAACCGGTCACTACTTCGATTCTTTGCCCGGCACTGACCGCTGTGGCACGCCAGAGAACGGTGTTGAATGGCATGGGTTGAACCATCAGGGCCGCCTGCTCCATACCGGCGTTCGCCAGCGCCGGTCGCACCCGATCGGTGATGATCTGTTGTGCAATCAGGGTCCAGCCGAGATAAAGGCTGGAAAGAAGCAGTCCGGCGGCAACGGTTCTTGACGCCGGTGGGCGATACAGAAAGGCCAGACAACCCGCCAGTAGTGGCAAGGTATAGAGCGGATCAATAATAAAGATACTGTTGATCGCCACGGGCGGGCCAATGGGCCAGAACAGCTGGGTGCCGTAGGTGGTAAAGGCATCCAGCAACGGGTGCGTGATCAGGATCAGACCAACCAGAGCCAGCCATCGCTGATAGGAAATGAGCGGTTTCCAGCGCCACAGGCCCCAGGCGATAAGCAGAGACAGTGGTGCCAGAATAAACAGAGAGTGGCTGAACCCCCGGTGCTGGGTAAAGTTGGCAACCGCTGTGCCATAGTCGATGACCACATCCAGGTCGGGTAATGTGCCGAGCAACGCACCGGTAAGAAGGGCCGATCGCCCCAGGGTTTTGCCGGCAACCGCGCCCGCAATGGAAGCGCCAAGGGCGGCCTGTGTGATGGAGTCCATAATGTCCCGATTCGTGGTGACTGGGTGATACCAGTATTATGCGCGGATTCGGGATTCAGATCACGGGAGGTAGGAATCGCCGGCAGCACAGGGCACTGCCGGCGAAGAGGGGATTGCTCAGACCTTACGGCGGCGCGCCAGTCCCAGGCCGGCCAGGCCGAGGCCAAGCAGCGCGAGAGTGCCGGGTTCGGGTACGCTGCGAGCAGTGAGTTTGGCCAGAAGATCCACTGAATTGATGGATTTCTCATCCGTGATCAGCTCGTGGGTTCCATTTGCAAAGCCGACCAGCTCCAAGCTGTACATGTTGCCATCGAAGACAAACTCTTCATTGGACACAATTCCGTTTGAGAAAAGTACGGTGTCCGCAACCGGGCCATTGTGCTGGTCCCATAGAACAAAGCAGTGGCCAAATATGCAGATTTCAAATGGATTTGACGCGTTGTTCGGTGTTTCTTCGTGAGTAAACGAAAAAGTTGCTTCAGGGTTTCCTCCCCCTTCAAAGCCCAAGGCTACGTCGAGGTCAACGGAGGTGAGCGTATCGCCCGTCACTGGCATATTCACATGGGTGAATTTACCCAATGTAAATGGCGAATCATCATTGATCTGATGAGGCAGCGGATTAAACGCATCAAATTGGTAGCCGCTTCGTTGATCCAGGTGGGCTGGATTTCCCCAGTACACTTCAGAGCCATTTTGTTCATACGTCACACTGGCGCCCTGTGCATTGTTGAATGTGCCTTCGATGGACTCGAGGTTTATCGGGAAGGCAAACGCGGTAGCTGCATAGCCGAGAGTCGCGGCCGCTACGATTCCTTTCATCAATTTAAGCATTGTCCACACCTTACTACTCACAGTTGTAGGATTGCCCGGAAATCGCCAGGCACTGCGAAAGTATGTAGCTAAATGTGTGCCAGTATTTTTATCAAGTAAATACAAAGCGTTACAGCATTTTGTTTCGCTAGATGTAAAAAAACTGGACGCTTTCAGGAGCCGCTGTAAACCCCGAGAGCCGCTAATACCTGTTCTGATGGAAAGCCGTCAGCCACCAGGCCTTCCGCTTTCTGGTACGCGCGAATGGCCTTGCGGGTGTTGGAGCCGAGGATGCCATCGGGTTCGCCGCTCGGGTAGCCTTTGTCATTCAGTGCCTGTTGAAGCTCCAGCACCTGATTCCGTGACAGCGCGGGCTGATCCTCTGGTGGTGGGTTCTGAAGCTTTCCGGCGCCGGCAATCCGGTCGGCCAGATGGCCAACGGCGATGGCGTAGAACTCGGACCGGTTCCAGCCCATGATCACCCGGAAATTACTGTAAACCAGGAAGGCCGGGCCCTGGTGGCCGCTGGGCACGATCAGGGCCGCCTCAATGGGCTCGTTGGCCAGGTGGTTACCGAAGGCATCGGTGATGCCCATCTTGCGCCAGTCTGCCAGGGGCAGACGACGACCATCGGCCAGACTGAAATCAAAGTTGTCGGGTAACAGCACCTCCCGCCCCCAGCGATAGTCGCCATCCCAACCCATGGACTGAAGAAAACGACCGGCAGACATCATGGCGTCTGGAAGGCTGTTCCAGAGATCCCGGCGCCCATCACCATCGGCGTCGACCGCGTGTTTCAGGAATACCGTCGGCATGAACTGCACATGGCCCATGGCGCCGGCCCAGGAGCCTTCCATCTGATCAGCGGGAATAGCGCCTTCGTCAATAATCCGCAGGGCAGCGATCCATTGCTCTGTGAAGAAGCTGCTGCGCCGGGCATCGCAAGCCAGGGTGGCGAGGGCACTGGGCACCTGCATCTTGCCGAAGTAGCTGCCATAGTTGGTTTCCAGACCCCAGAATGCGGCCAGATAGGGGGCGGGAACACCGGTTTCCGCGGTCACGCGGTCCAGGAGTTCACGGTGTTCTGCCAATAATTCTCGGCCTTTGCCGACCCGGGCGTCGTTAACCCGTCGGTTCAGGTAGTCGGCAAAGGTGGTGGTAAATTCGGGCTGTCTTCGGTCCAGCTCAATCACTCTGTCGAGGTGCACCACGCCGGCCATCACGGACTGCACCGTGGATTCACGCACACCGGCGGCGACGGCTTTCTCTCCGAGCGCCTGTTTGCATTGCTCAAACGCCGGTGTGGCGGTTGTTTCGGTTTCTGCCCTGGCAACCAGCGCCAGCGTGCTCAGGGAAATCGCCACCAGGGTACGGCGAATGGCAGTCCGGGAGATCAGGTCAGGCACGGGAATCCTCGCAATAGAGTCATTAAGGCGTTGGCTGCCATGTTAGCGCGTTTTCCGTGTTGGAAAATACCGCCATAGCCTACAGTGCCGCATCATTTTCTGCGGTCACGAGTTCGCCTGACTTTTCGGGTTTGTCGTCTTTTTGTAGCACCCCGGTCACCTTGCCATCGGGATGTTCTATAGTTGGAGCATGAGTGGAATCCGGAGCAGATGTCGTTATGGCAACACTGAAGGCGCTGGTGGTCGATGACGCCAGTTTTGTGAGAGATCTGGTGAAACGGACAGTGCGCCAGCGCTTTCCCGTCATTGAAACTACCGATGCCCAGAATGGTCGGCGGGCCCAATCCCTGATGTCGAGAACCAGTTTTGACCTGGTGCTGTGCGATTGGGAAATGCCGGAAATGTCCGGGCTGGAACTACTGCAGTGGATGCGCCAGCAACCGCAGTACCAGAAGGTACCATTCATCATGATCACCAGTCGCGGCGACAAGGATCATGTCATTGAGGCGGTCAAGGAAGGGGTGTCTGAATACCTGGGTAAGCCCTTTAGCCCTGAGGGATTGAGCAAAAAGATCATCAAGGTGATGGGCCGCCGCCTGAAGGACGCCATGGATCGCAGCGGCAAATCACTGGAAGGGCCGGCGGAGGCGTTCAAGGAGTCCGCCGCCTTGCTCACCCAGAAGCGGGAGGCGCCGGCATCCAGGCCCGAAGCCTCAAAGCCTGAGCCCGTTGCTGATAACCCGCTGCTGAATGCAGGTAGTGCAAAAGCGGCGACCGGCAAGCCTCAGACTCGTGGTGTCATGAGTATGGCCTCTGTGAGGTTTTCCGACAGTACACTGAAATCGGTGGTCAAGGATATCAATCTGACGGAAGTGCGGGTGATCGCCAAGCGGGATCAGGAATTCCCGGGGATTCTCGATCAGGCGGTGGTGGATATCGACATGGGCGATGGCCAGATGGCGCGTCTGAACGGTTACGTGCATCAGTTGCAGGCTGTGGACAAGCGCCAGGATACCGACTTTGTCAGTGTCACTATCCGTTTTGTCGATGAAGACCCGAAGAAGCTGGAGGATCTGTCACGATTTGTGGCCAGGTTCCGGGCCTCAAACCGCTAACTGAGGGCGCCTCAGTCCTCCGGAACCTGTTCGGGAATCCTCTCGACCAGTCGCTCCCTTGGAAAATGGCAGATAAATTCGCTGCCTTCGCCGACTTTGCTGCGAATTTCCAGGTTGCCGTCGTGATTGATCAGCACATGCTTGACGATAGCCAGGCCCAGGCCGGTTCCGCCGGTGTCCTTGTGGCGACTGGGGTCGGCGCGATAGAACCGTTCGGTCAGCCTGGGGATGTGGATCGGGTCAATACCGATGCCGGTATCCTTCACCGACAGGTGGGCGCCGTCGCGATTGGTGCTCCAGGCAACTGTGATGGCTCCGCCGGGCGGTGTGTATTTCACCGCATTAAACACCAGGTTGGAAAACGCACTGCGTAGCTGGCTTTCATCGCCCTGCAGCAGTCGGTGGTCACTGATCTGAACCGTGATCTGGTGGCCCTTGTCGCCGCTCAGGGCCCGGGCATCATGACAGATCTGGTTCAGCAGGGCGTCGACATCGGTCAGGGTGTCATCCACCGTATGCTCGCCGGTTTCGATACGGGACAAGAGAATCAGATCTGTGATCAGGGCCTCCATCCGTGAGGCCTGTGCCGCCATGGTATTGATAGCCCGGCGCCACTTGGCAGGCAGCTCATCACCATGATCCACCAGGGTTTCAAGGTAGCCACTGATCACGGTCAGCGGTGTGCGCATTTCATGGGAAACGTTGCCGACAAAGTCCCGCCGCATTTGTTCAAGCTGATACAGCCGGGTGACATCCTTGGCCACGATCAGTCGGTCATCGTCGCCGAACAGGCTGATCTGGATCTGCAGATGGATGTGGGGCTTGGCCGGCGAGTTGATTTCCAGGGGCTCGCGGTAATCCCGGGTATCGAAATAGGCCTTGAATGCCGGGTTGCGGATCAGGTTATGGATGTACTGACCCTGATCGGTGCTGCGGCGGAAACCCAGCAGGTATTCGGCCGAGCCGTTCCACCACTCCATGGCGCCACGGGCATCGGTCATGATAACGCCGTCGCGCATGGCGTTGGTGGATTCCTGAACCCGGTTGATACGGGCCCGCAGGCGATCCTGGGTCATCAGGTGGTTCTGGTTCAGCTTGTGCAGGCTGTCGAAGATTTCACCCCACAAGCCGATGCTCTGGGGCGCTTCGTCGGAAGCGCTGGGGTTGCCCAGCCACTGGTAAAGGCGCCGGGCCTGGACCAGGGTCCACCAGAGATAGGCAACAAGTCCCACCAGCAGCCCGTAGAGCGGCTCGCCGAAATAGAACCCCACCAGTGTGGTGCCTGCGAGCGCGGTGATGATCAGTCTCAGGTAACGGGACCAGTTGTGTTGCATCCACTACTGCCTTGTCGTATTGCCGGCGCTGATGCCGTGATCGCCGGACGATGAGGGGCGGCCCGGGCTGTCTTCAGGGAGAAAATCAGGCCACTTTGGTGGAAAACCGGTAGCCCGTTCCCCGCACGGTCTGAATCAGATGATCGTACCTGTCTCCCAGCGCCTTGCGCAGGCGGCGGATGTGAACATCGACGGTGCGTTCCTCGACATACACGTTGCCGCCCCACACCTGATCCAGCAGTTGAGACCGAGTATAGACCCGTTCCTGGTGAGTCATAAAGAACTGCAGCAGCCGGTACTCGGTCGGGCCCATATTAATGGCACCGTCGGCCGTGGTCACACGATGGCCGACCGGGTCCAGGGTCAGACCGTCCACTTCGATGGGGCTGTCGACACCCGGAGGTGTGGCACGACGCAGGACCGCCTTCAGGCGGGCCACCAGCTCACGAGGGCTGAACGGCTTGGTGATGTAATCGTCGGCACCGACTTCCAGGCCCTGAATCTTGTTATCCTCTTCCACCTTGGCGGTCAGCATGATGATAGGGATATCGGCGGTGGCCTCTTCTTTCTTCAGCCGGCGCGCAAGTTCGACACCGCTGGTGCCCGGCAGCATCCAGTCCAGCAGGATCAGGTCTGGTTGCTTGTCGATAATCAGGGCATGGGCTTCACGGGCATCCGCTGCCTCCAGGTAGTCGTAATCCGCCATTTCGAGCGCGACCGCAATCATTTCACGGATAGGCGCTTCGTCATCGACGATCAGGACAGTTTTTCCACTCATATGCATCAACCTGTGTCAGACCTCGGGAGTTCTCTGATCAGAGGTGCGAACACACTCCCTTGTAATGTTGCCGAGTCATTACAACGCGTCTTTGTTACAAGTATATGACATGGGCGGGTAGTCAGAACGCCAGATCGAGCGCCAGACCCAGAAACACGGCAAAGCCGGCCCAGTTGTTATTGAGAAATGCCTTGAAGCATCCTTCCCGGTTCCGCTCCCTGGCCAGGTGCTGGTGGTAGACGAAGAGCGTGGCCATGGCCACGACACCGAGATAATAGAACGAGCCCAGTTCCGCCCGCTGGCCCACCATCACCAGAATCACCACCACCATGGTCTGCAGCAGAGCGATGATCGCCCGATCTGCATCACCAAACAGGATGGCTGTCGATTTTATGCCGACTTTCAGGTCGTCATCCCGGTCGACCATGGCATAGAGGGTGTCATAGGCGACAGTCCAGAGCACGTTGGCGGTAAACAGCAACCAGGTGAGCTGACTGAGCTGGTTGGCCTCAGCTGCCCAGGCCATGGGAATGGCCCAGGAAAAGGCGGCGCCCAGAAACAGCTGGGGCAAATGGGTGTAACGCTTCATAAACGGGTAGATAAAGGCCAGCAGTGCACCACCGAATGACAGATACAGGGTCAGGGTGTTGGTAAACAGCACCACCATCAGAAACGACACCAGGCATAGCCCGGCAAACAGGGCGACGGCTTCCCAGGCACGGACCCGGCCGGCGGTGAGCGGGCGGTCTTTGGTGCGTTTGACATGGCGATCCCAGTCCCGGTCGGCAAAATCGTTGATAGCACAGCCTGCCGCCCGCATGAAGAACACGCCGAGGGTAAAAATCACCAGATTGGCAAATGACGGGCCCCCCTCGGCCGCCAGCCAGAGTGCCCAATAGGTTGGCCACAGCAGCAACAAAGTGCCGATCGGGCGGTCGATGCGCAGCAGGCGTGCGTAGTCAGCCAGGCGGGCATGAACGTGGGTGGGCAGGGTGATCTGCAACATAGGAGCTGGTATCCGCGTGTTGATGCGTGAGAGTGCATCCGATTATAGCCAGCGGTAGCGGTAGGGTTAACCCCGGTTGGGCGACTGGTATAACCGGGGTAGAAGATATTCCCCCACCAGAAGAGCGCAGGAACCCCGGTGGAACAGGGATCTGCGGGCAAGACGAGGGTGACCGTTGCTACGGGCTTTGCAGAGACCTGTTTCCAGAGGCCCCCGCTGCCACTCCGGGCTGCTGAACAGATAGGGACCCAGGGGCTTGTTGCCAAGATTGCGCAGGCGGCGGCCATGGCCATGCAGACAGGTCTGTGGGATCACTGTCCGGGCCAGCACCCAAGGGCGGCCGTCACCGCAAAGGCGAACTTCCCGTACCCAGGCGAGCTGGCGCGGTGCCAGGTTCAGGCGCTTTGCCTCTGCAGGGGTTGGGGTCGAAAAACCCTCCCTGAGAATCTCAACGTGAAAGCGTTCCTGACATTTTTGCTGCAGGGCCCGGGTAAACGATCCCTCCACCGTTAGCCAGTAGCGGGCCGGGCCATGAACCTCAGGACAGTAAAGGCCGGCCGCCACCAGCGACCGGTACCAGAACGTGGGAGGTATGCTCAGCTCGGGGGGCTGGTCACAGTCCTTTAACGGCATAGATTCCCGGAGCGTTGCGCCAATAGCCTTTATAATCCATGCCATAGCCTAACAGGAATCGATCCTCAACGTAAAGGCCGGTAAAGTCTGCCTTCAGGCCGGGGCGTGCCTTGCGATCGTGCTCCTTGTCTACCAGCACCGCAGTCAGGACCTCGCTGGCACCATGAGCCAGGCAGTAATCTGCAATGGCGCACAGCGTCGTACCCTCGTCAAGGATGTCGTCGACGATCAGAACCGTGCGGCCTTTCATGTCGGCTTCCGGCTGCAGCTTCCATTCCAGAATGCCGCCGGTGGTCTCCTGGCGGTAGCGGGTGGCATGCAGATACTCCGCCTGAACCGGAAATTTCAGTCGTGGCAGGAGCTGACCGGTCAGGATCAGGCCGCCGTTCATGACGCAGAACAACAATGGGTTGCTGTCTTTGAGGCGATCGGTGATGGCGCTGGCCATGGTGTCGATGGCGGCATGCACCTGCTCTTCGGGAACCAGGCAGTCAGCGTCTGCCATGACCTGGTTCATTTCAGCGACGGTATCGGTCATAACGATCGGGTCCTGTCCAAAACGGCGGATTATACCGAAGTGGGGCGATCGAAGGGAGGGGCGCGGCGGTATTGCCGGGTCTGTAATTGTGGCTATTGGCAGAAAACCCCGATCCGGGCTGTCGGTGGTGGCATTGGTCAACGCCGGTGTCGCGGTTATGATGGCAGCCAATCGGGTGAGTGGTGGTCGGCTGGAACTCGGTCGCATTTTGTGATCTTTGTGCTTGATTGCTTTATTGTTCGACAATAATATCCTCGCAGACAAATCGGTGGGAGTTAGTTATGAAGAAGTGGCAGTGTGTGGTGTGTGGTCTGATTTACGATGAAGCCGAGGGTTGGCCGGAGGACGGTATTGAGCCTGGCACCAAATGGGAAGATGTGCCCGAGGATTGGGTTTGCCCGGACTGCGGTGTGGGCAAGGAAGATTTTGAAATGATCGAAATCGGCTAAAGGCAGGACAGAGTCATGACCGAGCAGACACCTATTGTGATCGTTGGTACCGGTTTGTCGGGTTACTCACTGGTACGGGAATTTCGCAAACTGGATAAGGAAACCCCGGTCATCATGGTGACTGCCGACGACGGCGTCAGCTATTCCAAGCCTATGTTGTCGACCGGCTTTACCAAAGACAAGGACGCGGATGGTCTGGCCCAGGCCAACCCTGAGGCTATGGCCGAGCAACTGGGGGTGGAGATTCGCCCCTGGTCCACGGTTACGGGCATTGATACCGATGCCCATGAGCTCAAGCTGGGCGACCAGTCCATACGCTATGCCAAGCTGGTTCTGGCCTGGGGCGCCGACGTCATCCGCCTGAGTCTGGATGGTAACGCGCAGGACCGGGTTCATTCCATCAACGACCTGATGGATTACCGTGCCTTCCGTAAGGCCCTCGCCGAGGGCAAGCGGGTCGCGATTATGGGGGCAGGCCTGATCGGGTGTGAGTTTGCCAATGATCTGCGCAATGGTGGCTACGAAGTGGATGTTATCGCCCCGGACTCATCTCTGATGCCCAGTCTGCTGCCGGAGGCAGCCGCTGGTGCCGTGCAGGCCGAGCTGGAGAGGCTTGGGGTTCGGTTTCATTTGGGGACGGTGGTTGAGCGGGTAGAGACGCAGGGCAGTGGCGTCGAGCTGATGCTCGGTAATGGTGAGCAACTCCAGGCCGACCTTGTTGTGTCTGCAGTGGGGCTGCGCCCCCGCACTGAACTGGCCCGCGAAGCCGGGATCCGTTCCGGCCGGGGTATTCAGGTGAACCGGGCTCTGGAAACCTCCGCACCGGATGTCTTTGCCCTGGGTGATTGCGCCGAAGTGGACGGGCGCGTTCTGCTTTATGTGCTGCCGTTGATGGCCTGTGCCCGGGCGCTGGCGAAAACACTGGCCGGTGCGCGCACGGAAGTCAGTTACGGCACCATGCCGGTGATGGTAAAAACACCCTGTTGCCCGACCGCAGTCTGCCCACCGCCGATGGATGCCGAGGGCGAATGGCAGGTGGAACAGGACGGGGCTGACGTCAAAGCCCTGTTCCGGAGCCCGGACGGCGACACGCTTGGCTTCGCAGTGACCGGCCGGTTTGCTCTGGAAAAGCAGACACTGGCGAAGGAAGTTCCTCCTATTCACCGGGACTGAAGCTTGCGGCTACCAGTGAGGTTGGCTGGTAGCCGATTGCCGTCTTTGGCAGTTTCAGCCGTTGCGAAATTTTCCTGTCTGGGGTAGAAAACCCGTTCGTGAGCTAACAAAAGACAGGAGCGCGCATGCTGGATGTAACCCGAAAACTGGTGGAGTTGCTGGATCTTTCCCCGATCGGAGACGATCATTTTCAGGGCGACAGTGAGGATCTGGGCTTTCCGCATGTATTCGGGGGGCAGGTTCTGGGGCAGGCCCTGATGGCGGCCAGCCGGACCGTCGAAAATCGCCTCTGCCACTCCCTGCACGCCTATTTTCTGCGCCCTGGCAATCACAGCATGCCGATCGATTATGAAGTTCAGCGGGTTCGGGATGGCGGCACGTTCTCGGTGCGCCGGGTGATTGCCCGTCAGGACGGCAAGGAAATCCTGACCGGTTCCATGTCGTTCCAGGTCGCAGAAGACGGATTGGACCATCAGGTTGCCATGCCGGCAGCGCCGGACCCCGATACGCTCAAGTCGGAGCAGGACTGGGGCAAGCTGATCGCAGATAAAGTGCCGGAGAAAATGCGGGACATGCTGACCCGTGACCGGCCCATAGAGATCCGTCCGGTAGACCCGATGAATCCATTCAAGCCGGAAAAGCGCCCGCCCCATCGCCAGAACTGGTTTCGGGCCCTCGGACCTTTACCGGATGACCCGGTACTGCATCGGTGTCTGCTGACTTATGCCTCTGACTTCTCGTTTCTGGGGACGTCCCTGACTCCTCACGGGCGCACCTTCATGAGCAAGAACATGCAGGTTGCCAGCCTGGACCATGCCATCTGGTTTCATCGGGATTTCCGTATGGATGACTGGCTACTTTATGACAAGGACAGTCCGAGTGCATCGGCGGGCAGGGGCTTCAATCGGGGCAATTTCTTTACCCGGGATGGTGTGTTGGTGGCCTCCACCACTCAGGAAGCACTGATCCGGGAGCGTAAGGCCTGAGGATTGTAGTTGCCGAGCCAGTCAACCATTTCGTTAAAGGGTAGCGGTCGGGTTAGGAAGTAGCCTTGTACCAGATCGCACCCCATGTCGTGCAGCAGTGACAGGGTTTCCTCATCCTCCACCCCCTCGGCCACCACGGTGTAGCCGAGGCTGTGGCACATATCGATGGTGGTGCGCACGATCACTCTGTCCTGCTCCCGTTCCGCGATATCGGTAATCAGCGAACGGTCGATCTTGATTTCTCCAGCCGGCAACTGCTTGATGTAGGACAGGGATGAATAGCCGGAACCGAAGTCGTCAATGGAGAGCGGAATGCCCGCGGCATCAAGCGCATTCAGCGCCCGCAGGGAATTGGTAGGGTCCTGCATCATGGAGGTCTCCGTGACCTCGAAGGTGATGGCCCCGGAGTGGATCTGGTAGCTTTGCATCAACCGTTGCACGAACACGGCAAAATCCGGTTCCCGTAGATTGTTGGGCGAGATGTTGACGGCGATTCCGGCATCCCAGCCGATCTCCAGCAGCCGCCCGCGCATTTCCAGGGCCTCTTTCAGCACCCATCGGGTCAGGGGTTTGATCAGCCCGGTCTGTTCGGCCACCGCGATAATTTCATCGGGCCGAACCGGCTGTTCCCGCCCTGGCCAGCGAATCAATGCCTCAAATCCGGTAATAGCGCGGGTACGCAGGCACAGCTTGGGCTGCAGGAACAGAGTCAGCTCGTTGTGATCGATGGCGTGGCGCAGGTCGGAGACCAGAGTCAGTCGGTCGGCGCTGTAGGAGTCCCGGGAGGATTTGTAGTAGGCAATTCCGCGGTCTCGGGCGCGGTCAGAACCTTCGGCGATCACCGCCCGGCGAATCAGGGTGTTGGCATCGTTTCCGTGAGTCGGGTAGAAAGCCACGCCGAGCTGTGGGTTCAGGGGAACCTGCATGCCAAGGAAATCTACCGGGTAGCGGATCTCTTCAATGCTGCGCAGCACGATTCTGGGTACCGACAGCGCCTGGTCAGCATCCACCACAAAGGCAAAGGTTTGCGGGTCGAGGCTGGCCAGGTAGAAGGTTCGGTTGTCGGTCTGCTCCAGAGAGATGGCCCCAGGTACATCCTTGATCACCGCGTTGTAGTGTTTGGAGGCCAGCTCCAGTATGCGGTCGGTGTTGCGGTGGCCCAGGGTCTTGGTGACCGCATACAGGTTGTCCAGATGGATGATGACCACGCCGAAGCGTTTGCCGCGCTGGCTCCGGATCAATTCGTTCAGGCGCATTTCATAGCTGCTGCGGTTAGGCAGGCCGGTGAGCGGATGATGCAGGGCCTGGTCCATCAGCCGGAGTTCGGCCGCGCGTCGGGCTTCAAGCGCCTTCAGTTCAGCCTCCTGGGCCAGCACTTTCTCCTGGCGTTCGTGATATATCCGGATGGCAAGGGCGAGGCTGAGGAGTATGGCCTGGAAGGCCGAGCCCAGCTGCATGCCATACACAGAGAAGAAGCTGGTGGCAATCAGACCGTACTTATTGGCGGCGGTAATGGCACTGCCCAGAGTGACGGCCCCCCAGGCCAGAGTGTAGTAAACCGCCTGTGGATTGCCTCTGGCCCACTGTATCGGTCCGACAACCGTTAACAGCAGGCAACTCGGCATGGCCAGAGCGACAGCCAGTCGGATACCCGTGCCATAGTCAATCACAGTTGTGGCAAGAGCAATAGCCAGGGCGCCGTTTAGCAGGATAGTGCCGAGTATGAGTCGATCGAGTTGGGGGCTGCATTGCTCCAGTTTCAGAAAGGATCTGGCGAACATGAGTGTGAAAAGCAAGGCCAGTGGTATGGACAGGACCATGGCGTTGCTTTGCAGGCCAGGAAGCGCGGGCCAGATAAACTGGTAGGTAATACCGTTCAGGGTGCCGATCAGGATCAGGTAGCCCAGAGTCGAGAGTACGTAATAGAGGTAGATAGACTCCCGGAGCGCCAGGAACACAAACAGGTTGAAGCAGATGGCGGTAATCAGGATTCCGTAGTACAGAGCGTGAACCTGGCTTTCTACGGAGGTCTTCTCGAAAAAACTGCGATTGTTCCACAGCCTGAGCGGCACTTGCATGGCACCGTCGGTGTCGATTCTCAGCAAGATGCGGTAGTCGTGACCGGCTTCAAGCTGGAACGGAAACAGGAAATGCGGATGCTCCACCGGGCGCTCCGAGAACAGCATGCGGTCACCGGTCTGGTAGTTCAGCTGGATTTCGCCGTCCCGTAACAGATAGAAATCGATCCGGTCCAGGTGCGGGTAGGTGATCTCCAGGAGATTGGTGGTTTGGGGCCGGGTGATGGGGAACTTCAGCCAGACCTGGTCCCGGGTGTAACCAAAATTAGGCGTTTGTTCGTTCAGGATTTGCCAGTCGCCGGATTCCAGAGCCTGTTGCGGGCTGCGTTGGTCGTCCGGCGCCAGTCTCAGATACTCAATGGCTGGAATATAGCCATCACTGGCAGCCATGGCCGGAAGCGAAAGCGCCAGAAGAATCAGCAGGGCTGCCAGGAGTCGGGCCAGTTGCATCAGAATCACAGGTTACCGTTCTTGTCGTTATGGCCTGAGTATGGCCTGTCGTCTGGGGCGGCTCAAGCTGTAACCGGCAGACTTTTGGTAACTTGTGTAATTATTGGTCAAATGCCGTTAATCCAGTTCCGTACCCAGGGCAGGGCCTCGGCTTCCGGCTCCAGAGTTTCCAGCGCATCAATCCGCAGGGTGTCGCCGACCTTGCGGGCGCCGGTTTCGTAAAGCGCTTCCTCCATCAGGTCTCCGGCACCGCAAAAGGTATCGCCATAGGAGCTGTCGCCCAGCACGATCACGCCAAAGGGGCGGCCGGGTTGTTGGGGGAGTTGTTCGCGCAAATCCAGATAAAACGGTAACAGGTTGGCAGGGACTTCTCCCTGGCCGGTGGTGGAGGTGCATACCAGCAAGGCATCGTGGTTGTCGCTGATATCGGCCAGAGTTGGATTCTCCAGAACCGTGACGGTATGCCCTTCGGGTTCCAGTTCCTGCTTGATACGGCGCGCTGTCAGCAGGGCGCCCCCGTAAACGCTGCCGGTTAGAATGCGGATTGCTGCCATGACCACTGCCTGTGTTGGTGGGGTGGGAATATTCTGGAGCAGATAGTAATGGCGTGGCGGGTTCGGCTCAAGCCGGCGTCTGTGGGCTGGGCCCGGCGTCCTGGCTCCTTACCCGGGGTGAAATTCGATTCCGGCCGCCCTCCTTGGCGTTGTAGAGCTGCACATCTGCTTGCTTGAGTAATTCGTTGATCGATCCGGATTTGGAAATCGAGCATACCCCGGCACTGATGGTGACCGGCAGGGTCTGTTCCCGGTGGTGAAAACGGGTGGCCGCCACTTCGGCGCGCAGGCGCTCAGCCAGTGTGAGGGCCTGCAGCAAGGTGGTGTCGGGCAGTAGCAGCAGAAACTCTTCGCCGCCCCAGCGGGCAGCCACATCCGACTGGCGGACCATTTGCCGGACCAGATCGGCGAACTGGCGCAAGACCTCGTCGCCGGCATCATGGCCGAAATCATCGTTAATGCGTTTGAACAGATCCAGATCGATCAGCACAACGGAAAAATGGTGGCCGGAGCGCTCGAACCGCGAGAATTCGGTGTTTAGCCGGCCCTGCATGTCCCGCCGGTTGGCCAGCCCGGTCAGTTCGTCGGTGCGGGCAGCGTGTTCGTGGGCCTGGGCCAGTGCCACCAGTTTGTTGCGGGCTCGTAAACGTCCGGCCTCCAGCACGAAACAGAAGATCGACTCAAAGGTAAGTGTGGCGAAGAAACGGATCTTGAAGTCAGTGCTGTATTCGGCACTGACGCCGGGCATATCGGGAAACTGAAAAACCAGGACGGCCAGCAGGTAGCAGAACAGCAGGATGGCGGTGCCACCCTTGAGGCTGGTCAGGTAGAACAGCAACGGTGGGAATACATAGAACCAGAGTGGGCCCGTGTTGCCCTCGCCGCCGGAGGCAATCAGGTAGGTAAACAGCAGGCCGACAATGACCAGCAGGCCCCTTTTCTGTACCGTTCGATCCCGGCGCCAGGCGTACCAGCCTATATTGGCGACAATTGGAACAACAAATGCCCAGAGCACCCATGCGTGCAGATGATGCTCGGCATACCACGCCTTGGCCCCGATCCCGGCCAGGAACAGGACCGCCATGGCTGACAGGCCATTGAGCAGCCGGGAGATCTGAAGCTCTTCATGCTCGCTGGACTGGATTTGGCTGGTATTCGTCATTAACTGTTGTTCTTTTTGACATATTTTCCGGGATTATGCGTCAAAAACCATCTGAATTGCAGCATTAACTATCAGGATTGTGAAGGGGGCCATCAACCGGGATTTGTTTCAATTTGATGGCAAAAAATTTATAGTTTGCCCCCGGCGAATACTGCCGAAACCCCTTCTGTCCACAAGACAAGAGAATCAATTGGTATGGCCCGTTCCAGCAGCTTTCTGGATAACCTTCTCACCAGCCCCTCCACGGAACGGTACAGGGTCGGACTTAGCGTACTTTTCCTTCTTTGTGTCTGGCTTGTGGTTGGCTCCTTCAGCCAGGGCCTGCCTAACGCGATGTTATTGATGGCCGCCGCCGTTATCGGGGGCTACATGGCGATCAATATCGGGGCCAACGATGTGGCCAACAATGTCGGTCCGGCGGTGGGCTCCGGCGCCTTGTCACTGGGGGCAGCCGTTCTTCTTGCCGCGGTATTCGAGGCGGCCGGCGCGCTGATCGCCGGTGGCGATGTCGTGTCGACCATCAAGGGTGGAATAATTGATCCGACTAGCCTGGAAGATCCGCGCGCCTTTGTCTGGTTAATGACGGCGGCCCTGCTGGCGGGCGCCCTGTGGCTGAACCTGGCCACCTGGATGGGCGCGCCGGTCTCAACCACCCACTCAATCGTTGGCGGTGTCCTGGGGGCTGGTATTGCGGCCGGGGGCTGGGCCATTGCCGATTGGGCGGTGATGGGCAAAATTGCTGCAAGCTGGGTGATCTCGCCGGTGCTGGGCGGTGCCCTGGCGGCGTTGTTCCTGTTCGCAATCAAGAAAACCGTACTGTACCGCCAGAATCTGGTGGCCTCCGCCCGTACCTTTGTGCCCTGGCTGGTGGCGATTATGGCCTGGGCCTTTGCCACCTATTTGATGATCAAGGGCGTCAAGAAGATCGTCAAAGTGGATATGGTGGAAGCCTCGGTGATCGGCCTGATTGTGGCGGGTGTGGTGTTTTTCGTGATGCGCACCCTCGTGGGCCGCAAAGCCTCGACCATGGAAAACAGTGCGCAGGGAGTGAATACCCTGTTCACCTGGCCGTTGATCTTCGCCGCGGCCCTGCTGAGCTTTGCCCACGGCGCCAACGACGTGGCCAACGCCATTGGCCCTTTGGCGGCCATCAATGATGCCATTCAGGCCGGTGGTGGTGTGGTTACCTCAGCGAAGATCCCGCTTTGGGTGATGCTGGTAGGTGCTCTGGGGCTGGCGATCGGGCTGATGCTGTTCGGCCCGCGCCTGATTAAAACCGTGGGTTCCGAGATTACTGAGCTGGATAAGACCCGGGCTTTCTGTATTGCACTGTCTGCGGCACTGACAGTGATTCTGGCTTCCCAGCTTGGCCTGCCGGTCAGTTCCACCCACATTGCCATTGGCGGCGTTTTCGGTGTCGGCTTCCTGCGTGAGTACCTGAAATCCAACTACGCGACCCAGTTGCACAAGATCATCGAACAGCATGACCCGACCGATCAGGAGCGCCTCAAGCCGTTCCTGGATGATTTCCGTAATGCCTCTGTGGAGGAAATGGAGAAGCTGCTGAAGCAGGCGAAGAAGAAAAAGCAGCAGGTGCCTTTGTCCAAGTCGGAGCGCAAGCGCCTGAAGAAGATTTACCGCGAGGAGATGGTCAAGCGCTCCCATCTGGTAAAGATTGCCGCGGCCTGGATCATTACCGTGCCGGCGTCAGCGATTATGGCGGCGTTCCTGTTCTTTACCCTGCGTGGCCTGATGGTCTGACTGTTGTGCGGGGCTGGTGATGGCCCCGCGCTTTGTCCATACTATAGGCAATGCATCCGGCAGGCGTGGCCTGTCGCTATCCATATTCGGGGAGTACAACATGAGTTCATCTGTCGAGAGCCGTCAGGCGCGGATGATTGAAGAGTTGCGGGTGTTCATCAAGAAAGTGATGAGCGATCCGACGATTGCCGTGAAGTCCATGGAGATTGCCCGCAAGTACAAGGGCGAGGCCAATGCCGATGAGCTGATGGCCCGTGAGATCAGTGCCAATACCACGATCCGGATTCCGGAGAGCTGGAGTGAGGCCGACAAGATGTTTCTGGAAATCCTGCACGAGGTGCTGGATGACGAAGAGGCGCTTTACTGATTCTGGCTTTGGAGTAGGTTGGGGCTCCCACAAGCCCCGCCCCACGCCGCGGAGCTGTATTCCGGAAGCACTAGGCCTGCCTGGCCTCTTTCTGGTTCTGCTTCAAAACCGCCGCAGCCATCTGGTGCAGGATGGCCATTTCATCGGCAATCCCATCTTCCTTCGACAGTTCCCTCTGCTCCCTGAGAATGTCTTCCAGAATATCCGGCGTTGTTAACGGGTTGGCCAGAACCACCCGGAACACAATGCACGGGAAGTGATAGTAACGGGCTGGCTCCAGTCGGGTTCGGGAGACGAATGCTTTGCCGCGTTCCCGTTGGGTTTTCTGGATGAACTTGGTGATGCGGTTCAGGCAGGTGTTCATCTTTTCTGCCTGCAGCTCATCGGCCATGGCCAGTGCCTGGCGTACATCTTCCGGGCAATAGCGGTAGGTCAGGATGTTCAGTTCCGGGCGGGTGACCAGTTCGAAATCCGGTTGTTCATCGATCATGTTGGCAAAGGTTTTGGCTTTGTCGATGCCCTGGTCGATGAGAATTTCGTAGCCTTCTCTGGCGAGGATTTTCAGGCCTGAGTGGATCAGCATGGACATGCCCGGCCGTGAGCCCTCCAGGGTGGTGCTGCCGAGGTCCCGGGAACCTTTCCGGATGATGTACTGGGCGTGGTGCTCTACCGCGCTGGCGAGGCTGGGGTCTTTGAAGACCACCAGGCCGGCACCCATGGGTACGTAAAGCTGTTTGTGGGCGTCGAAGGTGACCGAGTCGGCCTTTTCGATGCCGCGCAGCAGGTGCCGGTGTGTGCGTGAGAACAGGGTTGGCCCGCCCCAGGCGGCGTCGACGTGGAAGTGGGCGCCGAATTCCCGGGCGATGTCGGCCATGGCGTCCAGTGGGTCGACGTTGCCGGTTTCGGTGGTGCCGGCCACGCCGCAGATGGCCATGATCTTGATCTTCTGCTTCTGCAGCTCCAGGCATTTGTCGCGCAGGGCGTCGGTCTGGATGCGGTTGAACTCGTCGGTTTCCACTGGCACCAGGGCGTCCCGGCCAAGACCGAGGACGTCGGCGGCTTTGCGCAGGGAGTAGTGGCCGCGTTTGGACACGACGATGGCGGCGCCTTCATGGCCGTAGTATTTCAGGGCGCGGAACAGGCCTTCTTCGTGCAGACCGCGGAAGCTGCCTTCAGCGGGGAAGGCACGGTTACGAGCCACCCACAGGGCGGTGAGGTTGGCGACCGTCCCGCCGGAACACATGGCGCCCAGGGCGTGCCGGGGATCGTGCATCCATTTACGATAGAAAGAACCGTCTTCCTGGTACACCAGCCGGTGTATCTGGCCCAGTACCTGGCGTTCCATGGGCGTGAACGCTTTGGAGGTTTCGGTTTTCACCAGGTTCTGGTTCAGGGCGATCATGATCTTCGACAGCGGCAGCATGAAGTAGGGCAGTGCCGAGGTCATGTGGCCGATGAAGGCGGGTGACGCGGTATGAACGGAGTTGGCCACCAGTTTGTCGAGCAGGAACTGGGTCTGCTCGGAGACAAAAACAGGTTTCTCCGGGATGACGTAGTCGGAGAAGTCTTTCTCGACTTCGGACAGGTCCCGTTCGATGGCGACGATGTGCTCCTGGAGGAATCCGGCCAGGTTACGGGAGATGTCCTGGTCGATCCGGCTCAGGGTCGACTCCGGCGCTTCGGGCACCGTGAACACGCGATACATTGCCTCTAATGAGGCCTGGGCGGATTTTTTCTTTCCGGTCATAGCACCACACACATTCAGTGGTATCCGATGGGTTGGTTCCGGAAACCCGTCGGATGGAGCCGGGCGTGGCCCGGTTGCGAAAAATGTCTGCCAGCCGCCAAGCGGGGCATTGGTTCCCTGAGGCTGCGTAGTATAAGACCTGTCAGGCAATGACGCCATGCCTGGCGGGCCACTGGTCCGGGTTAGAGGATTTCCCGGTGTACATCCAGGATGGCGGCGTCGATGCGGTCCTGGATGTCTTTTTCCACCTGGTCAAGGCGCTGGGTGATCTGCTGGGCGCTGGCGCCCAGGGCGGCGATGGTCCAGGTGGCACAGTCGAGGGCTTCCTGGTCGGCGGTTTCGGCGACGGCGAGGTCGGGTTCTCTGCCCCAGATGGCCTTCATGGCGGTGAAGGCTTTGCGTTTGGCTTTCAGGTCTTCGCAGCCGTAGAGCTGGAAGTGCAGGGTGAGGACGCCTACGTGGGGGGTAATATCCTGGTGCTGTTGTGGGGTTTTGCCTTCTTTCAGCAGTTTTCTAAGGGCTTCTGACATGGTCCGATACCGCGTGTTGGTGCAGGAACCGGCGGGGGATGGCTTTCCAAAAACCGCTCCTTCGGCACATCCTTGTGGCGCTTCTGCTCCGCCATCCCTGGCTCCGCAAATTTTTGGAAAGCCATCCCCCGCCGGTTCACAAACCTCGCAAGGGGAGTCTTGTCAGTCTGCTGGCATCTTACTGGTGCGCCTAGCGGACTGAGTTTCCTCTAGCCTACTACAGACGTCCCCCGTTTGATAATCGCCGCCGGGTTGGTGCCGGAGGGCAGGTTGCCGTAGTTCATGCCACCGCCGCTTTGCAGGCGTGAGGCGCAGAATGCGTCGGCGACGTCTTTGTCGCCAAAGCGCAGCAGCAGGGAGCCCTGCATGGCCAGGGCCATGCGATCGACCAGGTTGCGGGCCCGGTACTGGAAATCGCTGATGTCGGCGAAGTCGTGTTGCAGTTGTGCCAGGTACTGGTCGAAGCGGCGGTCGGTGCCACGGGCTTCGGCCGTTTCTTTGAAGAAGGCGTCGAGGGTTTCGGGTTCTTTCTGAAGGGCGCGCAGGGTGTCCAGGCACTGGACGTTGCCGCTGCCTTCCCAGATGGCGTTGACCGGCGATTCCCGGAACAGGCGGGGCATGATGCAGTCTTCCATCACGCCGCTGCCGCCGATGCATTCCATGGCTTCGTAGGCGTGGTTGGGGGTGCGTTTGCAGATCCAGTATTTGCCGACGGGGGTGGCCAGGCGGGCCAGCAGGCGTTCGTGTTCGTTGTTCTGGTTGTCCATGGCCCGCGCGACGCGCATGGTGTAGGCGAGGGCGGCTTCGTTTTCGATAATCAGGTCGGCCAGGACGTTCTGCATCAGCGGCTGGTCGCTGAGGGTTGCGCCGAAGGCGCTGCGGTTGTGGCAGTGGTGCGTCGCCTGTGCCACGGCCTGGCGCATGCCGGCGGCGCTGCCAATCATGCAGTCGAAGCGGGTCATGGCGACCATTTCGATGATGGTTCTGACGCCGCGGCCTTCCTCGCCCACCATCCATGCCAGCGCACCGCGGATTTCCACTTCGCTGGAGGCGTTGGCAACGTTACCCATTTTGTTCTTGAGTTGCTGTACCTGCCAGGGGTTCTTGCTGCCATCTGGGCGCCATCTGGGCATCAGGAAGCAGGACAGGCCATTGGTGGTCTGGGCCAGTACCAGGAAGGCGTCGCACATGGGGGCGGAAACGAACCATTTGTGGCCGACCAGTTCGTAGGCCTGTCCGGGACCTTCCCGTCCTGTCGGGTAGGCCACGGTGGTGTTGGCGCGCACGTCGCTGCCACCCTGTTTTTCGGTCATGGCCATGCCGATGGTGACGGAGGTTTTGTCGCCGTCTGGCAAGTTGCGACTGTCGTATTCGTTGGCCAGGATTTTCGGGGCCCAGAGTTTGGCCAGGTCTGGCTGGTTCTGGATGGATGGGATGGCCGCGAAGGTCATGGTGACCGGGCAACAGTGAGCGGCTTCCACCTGGGAGTGCAGGTAATACTTGGCGGCCCGGGCCACGTGGGCGCCTTTGCCCGGGTTGGTCCAGGGGGAGCTGTGCAGGCCGTTTTCCAAGGCCACGCGCATGAGTTCATGGTAGGCCGGGTGGAAGGTGACTTCGTCTACTCGGTGGCCGTAGCGGTCGTGGGTGCGAAAGCTGGGTTTGTTGGCGTTCGCCAGGTTGCCCAGCTCGATGGTGTCGGCCTTGCCGGCCCAGGCGCCGAAGCGGCTGAGGTCTTCGCTGGCGTGGCCGGCGCCTTCTCGCAATACGGCTTCCCGGAGCGCGCTGTCCTGTTCGTAGAGGTTATAGTTTTCCAGCGGTCGGGGCTGGTTGATGACCTCGTGAGTGGCTGACAGATAGTGGCTGTCGGCGTTGGACTCGGTCTTGCGCTGCGGGCTGTTCATGGTTAGCTCCTGGTGCCGGTTAACCCCCGTAGGCAGAAGCAAACGATGGTGTCGACCAGCTCATCTTCGTTGTTGTCGTGTCCCGGTGGTGTTTCTGTCTGGGTCGGTGACAGCGGCCCCACCAGGGATTCCGAGATGGCGCCAACCAGGCAGGTGCTGGTAAGGCGGGCATCCTGATCCGGTATGCAGCCCTCGGTTATGCCGCTCCGGATCGCTTGTTCAAACAGGTTGGCGTAGGCTTTGCGGTATACCAGTCGCTCTTCTTCGACTTTCGGGTCTACCGGCTCGGCAATCAGTGCCCAGGCTTTCATCGGGCCTTTCAGGGCCCGACGGGCGAACTGACGCAGAGCGTTGTCCAGGCGTTCAACCGCACTACCGCCTACCGCGAGTGCTTCGGCGACCTTGTCGACCTCACGTTGGGTGGCCAGGCGAAAGATTTCCGCAAACAGGTCCTCCCGTGACTCGAAGTGGCGGTAGATGGTGCCTGTGGCAACGCCGGCCAGTCCCGCGATGCGGGTAATGCGTGCGCTGCGGAAACCGCCTTCGGATACGCACTCCCAGGTGCATTCAATGATCTTTTTCCGCGCTTCGGCTTTGCGCTGGCGCATTTTTTCAGTTTCGCGGTAGGCCATGCCGGCTCCTTGCAAGCATTGAATCAATATTCATTCTTTGTGTCAATTCTGTGTGCCGTTAAAAGGCTGATATCTGGTCATTTAAAACAATGGGTTATCTCCGATTACAAAAAATTACAAAAAAGTGGTTGTCAGGAAATAGCGTCGGTCGTGAAAGCAGATTATAAAGACGCCAAGACGGGCCGTCAGATGGCCGGCAGTCGAGACGGGGTGCGTCTTCCAGAGCATCTGGCCACCCGTAAAGCTGTTTTCGTTGATGGAGATAAACCATGAGTGAATTCGACGAAAGCAATCTGGAGCAGTCCAGCAACTGGACCAGCGACAGCGACGATAACCATTCCATTGCCGGCCGTGCCCGGGTCCGGGCCCAGTTGCAGGCAGATATTGAGGCCTTCCTGCAAGGCGGCGGAAAGATACAGGAGGTGGACACCACCTTCCGTTCTGATACCCCGCGCAAGGTGGAGATCGGGTTCAACAACCGCTCCCTCTGATGGCGTTTCCTCGCCGGGCAGCGGCTTCCGTTGCCCCGGCAACTCCGTTTATCTGTCATCTCTTTGTCATCTGTCAACGGCACACTCGGCTCAGGCCTGCAACGGGCGGCTTCTGGGGTGTATGATGTCATCACTTTCCAAGGCCATCCATGTTCAGGAGGTTATCCGTGTCGAAGCCGCGTCTTGCGCACTCCAGTCGAGCCTATCCGTTCACCCGTTTGCGTCGCAATCGTGCCAGTGATTTTTCCCGTCGTCTGGTTCGGGAGAACCAGTTGTCACCCGATAACCTGATTTTCCCGGTGTTTGTGCTTGAAGGCGAGAATCAGCGTGAATCCGTACCCTCCATGCCGGGTGTCGAGCGCCTGAGCGTCGATCTGCTGGTGGAGCAGGCGGCGGAACTGGTAGAGCTCGGTATTCCCGCCGTGGCGCTGTTCCCGGTAGTGCCGGCGGAGAAAAAGAACCTGTCCGGCTCCGGCGCGTGGGATTCTGATGGCCTGGCCCAGAGGGCGGTTCGTGCCCTGAAAAAGGCGCATCCGGAACTGGGGGTGATTACCGATGTGGCGCTGGATCCGTTCACCACCCATGGGCAGGACGGCATTATCGACAACGATGGCTATGTGCTGAACGATGTCACGGTTGAAGCGCTGGTCAATCAGGCACTGTCCCATGCCGATGCCGGTGCCGATGTGGTGGCACCCTCTGACATGATGGATGGTCGGGTGGCGGCCATTCGTGAAGCCCTGGAGGGGGCAGGCTATGTGAACACCCGGATTCTGGCCTACTCTGCCAAGTATGCGTCCAGTTATTACGGTCCGTTCCGGGATGCGGTCGGCTCGGCTGCCAACCTCGGCAAGGGTAACAAAGCCACCTATCAGATGGACCCGGCCAACAGTGATGAGGCCATTCATGAGGTGGCCATGGATCTGGCTGAAGGCGCCGATATGGTGATGATCAAGCCGGGCATGCCTTATCTGGATATCGTGCGCCGGGTGAAAACCGAACTGCAGGTGCCAACGTTTGTGTACCAGGTCAGTGGCGAATACGCCATGCATATGGCCGCAGCTCAAAACGGCTGGCTGGATGGCGATGCGGTCATGATGGAGAGCCTGATGGCGATGCGTCGTGCCGGTGCCGATGGCATTCTGACCTATTTCGCCGTGCGCGCCGCCAGACTGATGCGGGAACGACAGCGATCATAACCGGGCAGCGGCTGGTGGCCGAAGCCCGCCTCAACGATGGATATAAAGAGCAATGACAAGCGAAACCGTGACAGAGCCAGGCAGTGAACAGAGCGTCCCGGCGCCGGTGGATCTTCCTCCCGTTGGTGAGGAAGTGAATCTGGATGCCAGCGAGAACTACTTCAACCGCGAACTGAGCCAGCTGCAGTTCAATTACCGGGTGTTGAAGCAGGCGCTGGATACCACGCATCCTCTGATCAATCGTCTGATCTTCTGCTGCATTTTCAGCAGTAACATGGATGAGTTCTTTGAAATCCGGGTGGCGGGCCTGCGCCAGCAGATGAAGTATGGCCGCGAAACGGTGGGTGTCGACGGCATGTTGCCGGAACAGGTGCTGGCGGAGATCAGCCGCGTTGCCCACGACTATATCCACGAACAGTACGATATTCTCAATAATGTCCTGATTCCGGAGCTGGAGCAGGAGAACATCCATTTTGTCCGGCGCCGCGAGTGGACACCGGCCCAGGCCGAGTGGGTGCGCAATTACTTTGACGAGGAAATTCTGCCGGTGGTCAGCCCGATCGGGCTGGACCCATCACACCCGTTCCCCCGCCTGGTGAACAAGAGCCTGAACTTCATCGTTGAGCTGGACGGCAAGGATGCCTTTGGTCGTGAGACCGGGATGGCGATTGTGCCCGCGCCTCGCTCCCTGCCGCGCCTGGTGCGCTTGCCGGATGAGGTGTGCGAGGGTGGTGACAACCTGGTGTTCCTGTCGTCCATGATTCACGCCCATGCTGATGAGCTGTTCCCGGGGATGGAAGTGAAGGGCTGCTATCAGTTCCGGCTGACCCGGAACGCGGACCTTGAGCTTGAAGACGATCTGGAAGACCTGGCCTCGGCCCTGCGCGGCGAGCTGCTGAGCCGTCGGTTTGGCGATGGCGTTCGCCTTGAGGTGGCGGATAACTGCCCGGAAGAGCTGGTGCAGTTCCTGCTCCGGGAGTTCGGCCTGACCGAGCGGGATCTCTACCAGGTCCACGGCCCGGTAAACCTGACCCGCCTGATGGCGGTGGGTGGCCTGGTGGACCGCCCAGACCTGACCTATTCCAGCTTCTCGCCGTCGATTCCGCGCCAGATTCGCAGCAAGGAATCCATGTTCGATGCCATTCGCAAACGGCCCCTGCTGCTGTTACATCCCTATGAAAACTTCAGCCCGGTAGTGGACCTGCTGCGCCAGGCAGCCAAGGATCCACAGGTGCTGGCCATTCGCCAGACGCTTTATCGCACCGGTGCCGACTCGGAAATTGTCGAGGCCCTGGCCGATGCCGCGCGTCGAGGCAAGGAAGTGACGGCGGTTATCGAACTGAGAGCCCGTTTCAGCGAGGCCGAGAACCTGGAGTTGGCCAGTCGGCTGCAGGAAGCCGGCGTGATCGTGGTTTACGGTGTGGTCGGGTACAAAACCCACGCCAAGATGATCCTGATTGTCCGCCGGGAAGAAGGCCGCCTGCGGCGCTACGTGCATCTGGGCACCGGTAATTACCATGCCGGGAACGCACGCCTGTACACCGACTACAGTTTCATGACCTGTGACGAATCCATCGGCGACGACGTCAACAAGCTGTTCCAGCAGTTGACCGGCATGGGCAAGGCGTTGAAGATCAAAAAGCTGTTTCATGCGCCGTTTACCTTACACAACCGTCTGATCAGTCTGATCGAACGAGAGGCCAGCTATGGTGAGCAGGGGCGGATTATCTTCAAGTTCAATGCCCTGACCGAGCCGCAGATGATCAAGGCCCTGTATCGGGCCTCCCAGGCCGGGGTCAAGATTGATCTGGTCATCCGTGGCATCTGCTGCCTGCGTCCGGAAGTGCCGGGACTCTCGGACAATATCCGGGTGCGCTCGGTGATCGGCCGCTTCCTGGAGCACACGCGGGTGTACTATTTCGGTAATAGTGGCCGGCCCGAGGTGTATTGTTCCAGTGCTGATGGCATGGAGCGCAATCTGCTGCACCGGGTCGAAACCGCGTTCCCGGTTGAGGAGCCCGCGCTGATTGCACGCCTGCGGGAAGATCTGGATACCTATCTGGCGGACAATTGCCAGGCCTGGGTGTTGCAGCCCGATGGCAGTTACATTCAGAATCAGCCCGGGGAAGGCGAAGAGCGACTGGCATCACAGCTGGTCCTGCTGGAGCGCCTGACCGGCAAACCCAACTGAGGCCGGTGGGCCGGCACCGAAAAAAAACACAGGACGGATACCTTGAAACTAAAAAAATGGACCCTGGCCGGTCTGGCCGTACTGCTGGTGGCTGGCGGCGCTCCCTGGGGTGTGGGCTATGTCACCGAGCAGCACTGGCGTGAAGCAACACTGGAAGTAAACCGGGCCCAGCCCTTTCTGAATCTTGAGACCGAGCAGTATCGTCGTGGTGTGCTTGGTTCCGAGGTATCCGCTACCGTGACCCTGAGAGATCCTGAGACCGGGGATTCTCACACCATAGCGATCGAAATCCAGGTGTCCCATGGCGTAACTGGCAGCCTGATGGATTTCCGCCCGCGCCAGGGGTGGCAGCCAGAGGGTGCTGACTGGTTTCCGGACGATGAGCCCAGTCTGACGCTGGAAACCCGGCTCTGGGGCAGCGCCACGCTTGAGCTGACAGCACCGGTGATGGACATTGATAACCCGGAGCGGGAGACCTCACTCAAGAGCAGTGGCGGTCTGGTGCGGATTGATGTTGGGCGTCTTGGTGAAGCGGCAGACTTGCTGGTGGTCTGGCCGGCTATCCGCCTCAGCGATCCGGAAATGGATGTGACGATCGATAACGTCCATATGGAACAGAGCATGGAATGGCTGGTGGGGGATATCTGGACCGGCGCTGGCGTGATGACCGTGGATAACCTGACCTTGCAGGGGGCTGAGGCTCCCACAATGACCTTTGCAGGGATGTCGCTTGAAAGCGCCAGTGATGCCCGCCAGAACGGCGAGCGCCTGGACTCGCAGGTTACCCTGTCGCTGGAATCGGCTGCTCTGGCGGATCAGGCCTTTGGGCCGCATCGGTTGGAGGTGGCGCTGGAGAACCTGGATGTGGCCAGTTGGAATGACTTCAGTGGCGCCATGGCGGATATGCAGGCACTGGCTTTGACCGCCGGAGACGACCCGAGGGCCGCGTTTGAACAACAGATGGCGGTGATGCAGCGTTTTAACGAAGCCCTCCGCAGTCTTGCTGCCGAAGGCTTTTCCATGGGGATCCGGGAGCTCAGTCTGGCAACGCCTGAAGGGGAAGTTACCGGCTCACTGGACATCAGCCATCCGGAGCTCTCCGATCAACAGCGTGACAACATGTTGATGGTCATGCAGGCGCTGACCGGGAGTGTGAATTTCAGCATGCCGGTTGCCCTTGCGGAAGACTATCCCGCCGTGCGTATGCAGGTGGCGCCATTGATCAAACAGGGCCTGCTGGTTCAGAACGGTGAGCGCCTGGTCATGGATGGCCGGATGGAGGATCTGGTACTCACCGTAAACGACGTGGAAATCCCCCTGCCTCCGCTGCTCTGAATCTCAACGACCCGCCAGCTGCTGGTACTTCGCCATCAGCTGCGCTTCGGTGATCATCAACGCCCTTCGGATTTTCCTCAGGATTCGCTGAACTTCTGTTGCAGGGCTTCTGCCACAGCCGGGTCTACAAACTCGGAAATGTCCCCGCCCAGCGAGGCAATTTCGCGGATCAGGGTGGAGGAGATGTAGGACAGGTGGTTGGCGGGTGTCAGGAACACGCTCTCGACTTCCGGCGCCAGCCGGCGGTTCATGTCGGCAAGCTGGAATTCATATTCAAAGTCAGAAACCGCGCGCAGTCCCCGCAGGATAACGGAGGCGTTCTGTTCGCGCACGAAGTCGGCGAGCAGGTTGCTGAAGCCGGTGACGCTGACGTTGGGGAGGTGTGCGGTGGCCTTGCGGACCAGTTCGCAGCGTTCTTCAAGATTGAGAAGTGGCTGCTTTTTCGGGTTGTAGGCGACGGCGACGACAATTTCATCGAACATGCGGCCGGCCCGTTCGATGAGGTCGGTGTGGCCGTTGGTGATGGGGTCGAAGGTGCCGGGATAGATGACTTTGGGCATGCACAGCTCCTTTTGTTGGTGAGCCGTAGGATAGCAGCATTGCCTTTGGGGCTGTAGTCCGGAGCGCCGACAATCTGTTTTATGACTCTGGTGCTGGCGCAGGTCGGGGGCGGGTTTCCGGGAGACGCTACAAGCACATCCATGTGCGCTTCTTTCGGGCCGTCCATGGCCCTCAAGACTCCCGGAAACCCGCCCCCGACCTGCTCGATCAACTGGAGTGCTGGCCGCCCCGGCCTCCTACTTCAGACTCCTTATTGCCTCTCTGGAAGGGGTCTCTTAATCGCGGTTCAGGCAGAGTTGGCAAGCCTCTGCGCCAGTCTCGAGCTGTTCCTCGCTACCAACGCATACACCGACAACTGCGGGTTGGCGCCGATACTGGTGGGGAAGATGGAGGCATCGTGGATGTTCAGGTTGGCGATGTGGTGATGCTCACCGAAACTGTTCACTACCGAGGTTTTCGGGTCAGTGCCCATGCTGCAGCCGCCCATCTGGTGCGCGGTGAACAGGCGGGCGCGGTGGGGCTTCATGGGCAGGTTGTTGATGGCGTCTCTGGCCTGGTTCCAACTGGTGTACCAGTCGGAGTCCAGGTGCATGGCCTGGACGGCTTCGGCGCCGGCGGCGAACTGGATTTCGGCCATGGTCAGGTAGGCCTTGCGCAAGCCTTGCCAGAGGTAGTCGGTGATCGGGTAGTCCAGTACCGGGCTGCCGTCGTCTCTGAGTGACACTGTGCCGCCCGGGCTGTCCGGGTGGAAGCCGTCGCGCAGCAGGGCGATGACGGATTGCATCCAGGGCAGCTGGCCCAGGTTGTCTCGCTGTGGCTGGCCGTGGCCGGGTACCACGCCGGCTGCCATGGCCGGGTGCAGGGGCGGTACTTCCAGTTTGTAACCTGCCGGGCCGTCGGTGCCTGCCTTGAAGTTAAATTCGTCCGAGTAGATGGACTGGGGAGCGCCGTAGAACGGGTCGATTTTCGCCGGCATGCGGGCGACGGTGGCGTTGACCGGATGGATGAAGGATCGCTTGCCCACGCGCTGGTAAGGGTCGGGCAACTGCGAGCGAAGCAGCAGGCCGGGGGAGCCAATGGCGCTGGCGGCGACCACGAATTGCCGGGCTTTCAGGGTGATCGTGACGCCGGATGGGGTGACGCCGTCCGGGCCCATGGCGGAGGCGAGCAGGTGGTCGATCCGGTCCTGACTCATCACCAGGCGTTCTGCCCGCAGACCGTGGAAGAGCTGTGCCTTGTGATCCAGTGCGCCCGGGATGGTGGTGAGTAGTGCCCCCTGTTTGGCGTTGGTGGGGCAGCCTACGCCGCAGTAACCGCTGTTCCAGCAGCCTTTGACGTTTCTTGGGATTACCTGCCAGGAGTAGCCGAGCTTTTCGCAGCCCTGGCGCAGGATGTCGTTGTTCAGGTTGGGTGGGGTTTCCCAGGGCGCCATGTTGTGGCGCTGCTCACGGCCCTCAAACCAGGGGGCCATGGCGTCCGGCGCCAGTCCTTCGAGGCCGAGCTCCTGGCTCCAGTAGGTGAGCGTTTCGTCCGGTGTGCGGAAGCTGCTGGTCCAGTTTACCGTGGTGGAGCCGCCGACACAGCGGCCCTGCAAAATCGCGATGGCGCCATCGGCGGTGACCCGGCTCATGCCTTCCTGGTACAGATTGGCATAGGACGTCAGCTCGTCCATCTTGAAGTCTTTCTGATAATACAGTCGACCCTCTTCCACCAGAATCACGGACAGCCCCTGACGGGCGAGGATCTCCGCGGTTGTGCCACCTCCGGCACCGGTACCGATAACCACAACATCCGCCTCTACTGTGCGGTTTTCGCTCAGTTTGCTGGCATCGGTCACATTCCAGCCGGCAGCCAGTCCCCGGGCAATGGGATCGTTCATGGACATACTTCGCTCCTCAATACGATGGGTATCCGGGGTTTCTCAGACGGCAGGTTTGAACTGTGGCAAGGCATCTACCATCCAGGCGGGAGGCCCCGGATAACCAGACAGGTGCCAGTGGTCTTCATGCCCATAGAAGGCGACGTTGCCGATCTTGGTCAGGGCAATGTAGCCGTTATTCAAAAGTCCGATCCGGCTGTCGCGCCAGCGCCGCAGAAACGCGTCGGCATCGGCGGTACTGACTGAAGGCCAGTCTGACCATACCCGGGCCAGGGCGATCCGGGTGGGAGCGA
Organism: Marinobacter sp. EN3; assembly: GCF_000475315.1. Classification (NCBI taxonomy): domain Bacteria; kingdom Pseudomonadati; phylum Pseudomonadota; class Gammaproteobacteria; order Pseudomonadales; family Marinobacteraceae; genus Marinobacter; species Marinobacter sp. EN3. Next base: position 39,498 of record NZ_AXCC01000074.1, on the reverse strand, counting down.
AGTTAAGCAGATCAAAGAGCTTGCGCAGCTCCTGCTGATTCGCCGGGCCGAACTTCACAATGCCCTGGTCGATCCGTTCAATCGTGCCGGCAATGGCAAAGCGACGCTGGTTCGGTTCCTCCGGCAGAGCTCCGGCAAACATGGCCGGCAACAGGGCCTCGAACAGGGCGATGTCATCCCGGCTCAGAAACTGGAACTGGTAGCGGGCGTCCATGCGGCTGTCGACCGCGCTGACCCGGCCTGCGGGGGCCGTAGCGCAGCCGGTTAGCCCGGCAGAGAGGCTGATGGTGCTCAGGAACACCGCGCCGCCTAAACCGGTTTTGAGGAAACTGCGGCGGTCCAGAGAGGATGCGTTGGGCGAGCTGTCTGTCGAAACTGGGTCTGTCATCTGATTGTTGGCCGTTTTGTTATCTTTTTTTTGCGCGTTGCGAAACGTTTGATCGCCGGTGGGAGGGAGGTCTTTCCGGGACTGTGCAAAACAGGGATGTTTTGCTCAAGCCTACAGGGAAGTATTTACGGCGTGTCCCGGAAAGACCTCCCTCCCGCCGGCCTGCACCCAGTCCGAAGGCTGGGGCTGGAGAGAAGTGGTGTTCTCTGATTAACGAATAAACAGCTTATATACCAACCGATGCGCCGCCGTACCATGGGGCGCATACACGTATTTGCCGCTGTTGAACTTCTGCTTGGTAAAAATCGCCCGGTGATGAGAGAAGGTCAGGAAGCCTTCCTTACCGTGATAGTGCCCCATACCGGAATCACCAATCCCGCCGAACGGCAGGTCGTCCTGGGCCACGTGCATCAGGGCATCATTGATGCACATGCCGCCGGAATGGGTGTTGTCCACCACATGCTGCTGGTGCGACTTGTCATAGCCAAAGAAATACAGCGCCAGCGGCCGTGGCCGGTCATTGATGTAATGGATCGCCTCGTCCAGACTGCCGTAACTGATGACCGGCAGGATCGGGCCGAAAATTTCATCCTGCATCACCTTCATGTCCGGCGTGGTCTTCAGCACCAGTGTCAGCGGAATCTTCCGGGTACCGTCCTTCATGTTCTCGTTGGCGGGATTGATCTCCACCAGTTCAGCCCCCTTGGCCCTGGCATCTTCCAGATAGCCCTGCAAACGATTGTACTGGCGTTCATTGATGATGGCCGTGTAGTCGTCGTTATCCCGCAGGCTCGGGTACATCTCGGCGAACCGCGCCCGGAATTCATCCACGAACGCCTGCACCCGGTCGGCAGGGCAGAGCACATAGTCCGGTGCCACGCAGGTCTGGCCAGCATTGAAGGCTTTGCCGAAGGCGATACGCTGGGCCGCATCTTCCATCGGCACATCCGGCGAAACAATGGCCGGGGATTTGCCGCCGAGCTCAAGAGTTACCGGTGTCAGGTTTTCGGCTGCCGCGCGCATCACCAGCTTGCCCACCGAAGTAGAACCGGTAAACAGCAGGTGATCGAAAGGCCGTTGGGAGAAATCGGCCGCCACATCGGCCTCGCCAGTGATCACCGACACCAGATCCTCCGGGAACATCGACTCGATGATCTCCTTGAACAGGGCCGACGTGTGCGGAGTGAATTCCGACATCTTGATCATGGTGCGGTTGCCAGCCGCCAGGGAAGCGACCAGTGGACCGACTGCCAGATACAGAGGGTAATTCCAGGGCACGATGACGCCTACAACCCCTTTGGGCTGGTAGTAAACCTTGTTGCTGGCGGGCTGGAACAGAACCGAAACATGGCGTTTGGAGGGCTTCATCCAGTCGCCGAGATTCTTCAGCGTGTAATTGATGCCCTGAATAGACGGCATGACTTCGGCGATCAGGGATTCGTCTTTGGAGCGACAGCTGAAATCCCGATCGATGGCCTCGACCAGGCGATCCTGATGGGCCAGTAGCGCCCGTTTCAGGCGCTTGAGGTTCTCTTTGCGCTCGGTCAGGGACGGCATCGGGTTGTTGCGGAACGCCTTCTTCTGGTCCTCAAAGACGCGATGCGTGTGCTGGATCTGCTTTTTGCTCTCGGTGAGCTGGACGACGGTGGCACCCATGGTTTTCTCCCCCTGACTGCCTGGAGCGACAGGCGCTGGCAGTCGGTTATTGTCGTTGGCCAAAATCTGTGCGATTTGCGCTTGAGGCTATTATTAGAGTATATACTCTAGGCAGTCAAGAAAGCCGGATGGCTCTTTAGGCCATCCGTGACACTGATAACAACAAACACCGGCATGACGATGAAAACCAGAGACAAGATACTGTTATCCAGCCTGGAGCTGTTTAATGACAAGGGTGAGCGCAACATCACCACCAATCACATTGCCGCGCACCTGGCGATATCGCCGGGTAATCTGTATTACCACTTCCGCAACAAGTCCGACATCATCTACGAGATTTTCCAGGAATATGAAAAGCTGGTGGACTACTACCTGGATATTCCGGAAGACCGACCGATCACCCTGGAGGATATGACCTTCTATCTGGAGTCGGTGTTTGACGGCCTCTGGAGCTATCGCTTCTTCCACCGGGATCTGGAATACCTGCTCGACAGTGACCCGCGGCTGCGCCAGGACTACCGGGAGTTTACCAATCGCTGTCTGGCGGCCATCAACCGGATCTTCGCAAAGCTGGCGGATGCCGGCATTATCCAGCCTCAGCCGGAGGATCTGCGTTCGGCCATGTCACTGAATGTCTGGCTGGTGATTACCAACTGGATGGCTTTCCTGAAGACGGCTCATGCGGCCGAGGAGCCTGCCAGTCTGTCCCTGACCGAGTTAAAACAGGGGATCTATCAGGTGCTTACCCTGGAAGTGCCCTATCTCACGCCGGAGTATCGTGAACGGGTGCTGGCATTGCGAGAAAAATACCGTCCTACCTTGCCTGAGGCCCAGGGTATCTCTGGCGTTGAGGCATGAGCCTGGCTGGTCTGGTCAAAGTTTGATCTGATATTGAACTTTTTGAATGCGGCGCAGTCACAGCTGATGACGTTGGGAACCGGACACTCCCTGCGTCTCCTGAGTGAGTTCTCAGGTTTTCGGCCTCTGTGGTTGCAGAGGCACATAGCACGTCGCAAACCCTGACGTTTTCACCGGCCTGTCTTCTTCAGGCCGGCTTTTTATGCCTCAACCGGCGCCTGTTCCGAGGCTTCCAGCCAGTGGGTCAGCGCTTCCCGGCACTCGTCGACTCCGCGCTTGGAGGTGGCGGAGAACATGATGAGGTGCTCCACACATTGATATTCCTTCAGCTTTTTCGCGATACCCAGCATGGCGGTTTTTGCCTGACCAAACTTCAGTTTGTCGGCCTTCGTGGCCAGAATCATGAGCGGGAGGTGGTTATGTTCACACCATTCCACCATCATCTGGTCGAAATCTGTGAGCGGGTGCCGGATGTCCATCACCAGAACCAGGCCACGCAGGCAGCGGCGATCATTCAGGTAATGGCCGAGATGCTGTTGCCAGTCGTCTTTCATGTCCCGGGACACTTTCGCATAGCCGTAACCGGGCAGGTCGACCAGACGGGCATGTTCCCGGTTCAGGCTGAAAAAGTTGATCAGCCGGGTCCGGCCGGGCGTTTTACTGGTGCGGGCCAGTTTGCCGTTGGCGGTGATAGCGTTCAGGGCGCTGGATTTGCCCGCATTGGAGCGGCCGGCAAAGGCAACTTCAGCGCCATGGTCGGGGGGGCATTCGTCCAGTTTGGAGGCGCTGATGAGAAAACGGGCGCTGTTGAACGAGAGGCTTTTTTGAGTCAGATCAGGGTCCACGACGGTTGGTGTTCCTTTGGATTTCAGTTATCGGCGATTAATGTATAATGCTACACCAATTTCCGGCGGGACGCCTCGCGTTGCCGCTGTATGCCCCGGTTTTGCGCCTGACGACCCAGTGCCTGCCGGCTGCACAACGAAGAATACTTTCAAGATGCAAAGATGAGAGAAGCGGAGCGAGCATGAAAAGACTGATCGCAGGAGTTGTTCTCGGAGTTGGCCTTACAGCGATGGCTCACGGGGCAGGAGATCCGGCAGCGGGTGAACAGAACGCAGCAGTGTGTGCGGGCTGTCATGGTCAGGGCGGAGCCAAGCCGGTAATGGCTGTGTATCCGAAACTGTCCGGTCTGGGCGAGAAATATCTGTACAACCAGCTGGTTGACATCAAATCCGGGGATCGTGCCATTCCTGAAATGACGGGCCTGCTCAACGCCATGTCCGATCAGGATTTGCAGGATCTGGCTGCCTACTTCAACAGCCAGGAAATGGTTGTTGGTCAGGCCAATCCGGATCTGGTTGAGCAGGGTCAGGCACTGTACCGCGGCGGCAATATGGCCTCTGGTGTACCGGCCTGTTCCGGTTGCCATAACCCCTCCGGCATTGGCAACGAGCCGGCAGGTTACCCTGCGTTGGGCGGGCAGACTGCAGAATATGTTATCAAGCAGTTGAAGGCTTACCGGGCGGGTGAGCGTGCTGGAGGCGCGAATGCCGGCATCATGATGGATGTTGCCTCCAAGCTGACAGACGCTGAGATTGAGGCGGTCGCCAGCTACGTATCCGGCCTGAACTGATCGACAGCCGTCAGTTACGACTGAAAACCCCGCCTCGGCGGGGTTTTTGGTATCCGGTATTCATAATACCTAACCGTTCGGTAACGCATTCCTTTGGCCCTCCGGTGGAACTTTTCCGCATCCCTGGGTCATAATCCCCGTTAAAATTCATTGATGGCACGGAGATTCCCGATGATCAGAACCCTGACGTCTTCCGCCGTTCTGGCACTTTCACTGTTGTCTGCCGCTTCCCTGGTCAATGCCCAGCCCTGGGTGGCCGGAGAGCATTACCGGGTACTGGATAATCCGGTAAGAACGGCATCGGATAACGGTGTCGAAGTGGCGGAAGTCTTCTGGTACGGCTGTCCGCACTGCTACAACTTCAAGCCGCTGGCTGAAGCCTGGGAAGCGGAGGCTCCGGACTACATCAACTATGTGAAGCTGCCAGCGGCACTGGGTCGCAGCTGGGAGCCGCATGCCTACGCATTCTATGCCCTTGAGGCGATGGGCGAGCTGGACAAGGTGCATGACGCGCTGTTCGATGCCCTGGCCGGAGAGCGCCGTCCCCTCAATACCCCGGAAGCTCTGGCTGATTTTGTTGCCGGGTATGGCGTGAACGCCGAGAAGTTTCTGGAAAACTACAACAGTTTCGGGGTGCGTGCCAGAGTGCAGCAGGCCCAGGCCAAGATTCGTGGCGCGCGCATTACCGGTACACCGACTATGCTGGTTGATGGCAAGTACGTGGTAAGTGCCTCCATGGCGGGTAGTCACGAAAACACCCTGAAGGTGGTCGAGTATCTGGCGGAAAAAGAGCGCAGCGGGTCTGAGTAAGGCGCCATGCGGTTCGCCGGGCGCTGGATGGGCTGACCGGAGAAGCGGCTGATAATGTACAAGCGAATCCGTAACCAGCTGAACGGTATACTCAGAAACCAGGAAAGCTCCCGGGGCACTTGTTCCGGGAGCGAGCATGTGCCGGAGTTTGAAGCTCACAGGCACATCCGGCTACTGACTTTCAATATTCAGGTTGGTATCAACACTTCGTCCTATCACCATTACCTGACCCGCAGCTGGCAGCATTTTCTGCCCAATCGCCGGCGCTACGAAAACCTGGATCGGATTGCCACCCTGCTCAGCCAGTATGATGTGGTTGCCCTGCAGGAGTGTGATGGCGGCAGTCTCCGCAGTGGTTACATCAATCAGGTGCAATACCTGGCCGAGGCGGCCGGGATTCCTTACTGGTATCAGCAATTAAATCGTAACCTCGGCCAGATTGCCCAGCACAGTAATGGCCTGTTGAGCCGTTTCCGCCCGCTGGATGTCACTGAACACAAGTTGCCGGGACTGATTCCCGGACGTGGCGCCATCATTGCGCGCTACGGGGATGAGGAAGACCCGCTGGTACTGGTGCTGATGCATCTCTCTCTCAGCAAGTCGGCCCAGCAGAAGCAACTTGGCTTTATCCGTGAGCAGATTGCGAGCTATCGGCATGTGGTGCTGATGGGGGATATGAATGCCCATGCAGAGCAGTTGCTGACACGAACACCGCTGAAAGAAACCGATCTGATTCCGCTGCCCGACACCGCGCACAGCTTCCCGAGCTGGCGCCCGGAAAAGGCGCTTGACCATATTCTTGTCAGTCCCTCTCTGGAAATCCGGCGCTCTGAAGTGGTGAGCTATCCGGTTTCCGACCACCTTCCCATTGCCATGGATGTGGCGCTGCCCAAAGGCTATCTGGAAACATTCTGAGTCTTGTCTGATGCGTCCAGGCAATAAAAAACCCGGCAGATGCCGGGTTTTTTGTGGAGGCAGGATCAATTACTTGATCTTGGCTTCCTTGTACGCAACGTGCTTACGGACAACCGGATCGTACTTTTTGATCTCGATTTTTTCCGGGGTGTTACGCTTGTTCTTTTTGGTCGTGTAGAAGTGACCAGTGCCTGCTGAAGATACCAGCTTGATTTTCTCGCGCATGATGCGGCTCCTTAAACTTTCTCGCCGCGGGCACGAAGATCGGCCAGCACAGCGTCAATGCCTTTTTTGTCGATGATGCGCATGCCCTTGGTGGAAACGCGCAGCTTCACGAAACGCTTCTCGGACTCAACCCAGAAACGGTGGTTCTGCAGATTCGGCAGAAAACGACGACGAGTGTGGTTCATCGCGTGGGAAACGTTGTTACCGGTAACCGGACGCTTACCGGTAACCTGACAAACTCTGGACATACTTGCCTCCGACCTGAGCAATGGTCTCTATCAATACGAATTCGTTTTTAATGCGTCTCTGGTTGCTCCGGAGCCATACCTGCTGCCGGTTTGCGCTTCTGAAACAGAACGCTGCTCGCCAGACGCCGCCAGAAAGGGACGCTTTTATACCAGAACTGGCCGACCAACGCAAAAAATTGTTGGGAATTTGGCCAGTTTCGGAGCGGTATCCTTCACGGGGCTACATCAATCCTCGTTCAGCAAGGGATATTACCTCACCGTGGCCGATAACCATATGGTCAAGAACCCTGATATCGACCAGTCCCAGGGCCTCTTTCAGCCGGCGGGTCAGGGAAATGTCAGCCTGGCTTGGCTCGGCCACGCCTGACGGATGGTTGTGGGCAAAGATGACTGCGGCGGCATTGTCCTCCAGAGCCTGGCGCACCACCTCCCGGGGGTAAACCGCTGCGCCGTCTATCGTACCCCGGAACAGTTCCCGGTACTGGATGACCCGGTGACGGTTATCCAGGAACAGGCCGGCGAACACTTCATGAGGATAAGTGCCCAGGCGGCTGGTGAGAAAGCGCCGGGTATCTTCCGGTGAGCGCAGCGGATCGCCCTGGCGCAGCGGCTCGTCCATCACTCGCCTCGCCATTTCCATGGCAGCCTGCACCTGGGCATATTTGGCGGTGCCCAGGCCTTTGACCTCGCAGAATTGTCGGCGGGAAGCGGTCATCAGGCCGCGCAGTCCGGAAAATTCGGTGATCAGGTGTCGGGCCAGGGCCATCACCGGCATGCCGGTGGTACCGGTACGCAGGAAAATGGCCAGGAGTTCGGCATCTGACAATGATTCAGGGCCGTGAGTGAGCAATCGCTCACGGGGCCGCTCATCGGCGGGCCAATGGCTGGGTGGCATGTTTGCTTCCTTGCTGGTTTCGGGGGAGTGCGTCCTGCACCGGGTTCTCGAAATTACAAAGGTTACTCCAAAAGGTAACATTTGGTAAACGAACAGGGGTTCTGGCGGGCTGTCCGTCTGCGCTCGGCATGCTATCTTATAACTCTTTCATTTTACGGGATTACGGAGCCCGCATGACCGCCAAGCGAATATTGTTGGGAATTACCGGTGGTATCGCCGCCTATAAAAGTGCGGAGCTGGTTCGACTGCTGAAAAAAGCGGGGCACGAAGTCCGGGTTGTCATGACCCGGGGGGCGGAGGCATTTGTTGCGCCGCTGACCTATCAGGCTCTGAGCGGCGAACCGGTGCGCTCCTCGCTGCTTGACCCGGAAGCCGAGGCTGGCATGGGGCACATCGAGCTGGCCAAGTGGGCCGATCAGGTTGTGGTAGCGCCGGCGTCTGCGGATTTTATGGCCCGTCTGGCCCATGGGCTGGCCGATGACCTGTTGACCACGGTCTGTTGCGCCACCGAAGCGCCGATAGCGTTGGCCCCCGCAATGAACCAGGCCATGTGGAAGAACTTCCGTACCCAGCGGAATCTGGCGCTGTTGACGGAAGACCCGCAGATTACCGTCTGGGGACCGGACCAGGGCGAACAGGCCTGCGGTGATACCGGTCCTGGGCGCATGCTTGAGCCGGAACGTCTGGCTCGTCTGGTAAACGGAGAGGGCGTGGTTGAAACTACCGGGCCGCTGTCAGGCAAACGGTTGGTGATCACGGCCGGGCCAACCCGGGAGCCGATCGATCCGGTGCGCTACATTACCAATCACAGCTCGGGCAAGATGGGCTATGCCCTGGCCGGTGCAGCCGTTGCCGCGGGAGCCAAGGTGGTGCTTGTCAGTGGACCTGTCAGTCTGTCGGCCCCAGCGGGGGTTGATGTCCGGCCTGTCGGCACCGCTCAGGAGATGCTGGAAGCCGCCAGCAAGGCGGTCGATGAAGGCTGCGATATCTTTATCGCCACGGCCGCGGTGGCAGATTACCGGCCCGAGGTGTTCGCCAGCGAGAAAATCAAGAAAACCAACGACAACATGAGCCTGGCGCTGGTCCGTAACCCCGATACCCTGGCGACCATCGCAGCCAGGGCTGATGCGCCTTTCACGGTCGGCTTTGCGGCCGAGACTACGGATGTGGCGCGCTATGCGACCGACAAGATGCAGCGCAAGAAACTCAATATGATTGTCGCCAACGATGTGTCCGTGCCCGGGCTCGGCTTCAGCAGCGATCGAAATGCGGTTACGGTGTTCTGGCCTGAGGGTTCGGAATCCATCGGGCCGGACAGCAAACAGGCGATCGCTGCCCGTCTGGTGGCGTTGATTGCAGACCACAGCAACAGGATTGAACAGGCATGAGTAAAAGAAAGTTTGAGGTACGGGTTCTGGATGATCGCATTGGTACCGCGATTCCGTTTCCCGAATACGCTACGGAAGGCTCTGCAGGCCTTGATCTCCGGGCGGCATTAAAGGAAGCCAAGACCGTTATGCCGGGTGAGACCCACCTGATTCCCACCGGCCTGTCTGTGCATATTGCCGACCCGGGGTTGGCTGCCATGATCCTGCCCCGGAGCGGGCTCGGACACAAGCATGGGATCGTGCTCGGCAATCTGGTGGGGTTGATCGATTCCGACTATCAGGGCGAGTTGATGGTGTCCTGCTGGAACCGGGGCCAGACGCCATTCACCATCGAGGTGGGCGAACGTATTGCCCAGATGGTGCTGGTGCCTGTGGTACAGGCGGAGTTCGAGATTGTGACCGAATTTGATGCCAGTGACCGGGGTGAAGGTGGCTTTGGCTCCACCGGGAGCCACTGAGTCGGGCATCTTTACCTGGCAGCGAGATAACTGGCCGGCGTCTATACTCAGCGGATACAGACCTATCCGGGAAAGAAAATAACTGCGGGATGCATTATGAAATTCGCCAAGAAAAAAACCAACGCGTCTTCCGGTGATGAGCAGCCGGACAAGAAACCCGGAAAGAAACAGAAACCGTCCAAAACGTCAAAAGAAGCCGCTGGCTCCGGTTTAAAGAAACTCGGATCGGTCGGGTTGAACCAATCGCTGGTGGTGCTGGTGGCCGGCGTGGTCGCGGTGGTGCTGGCCCACTTTCTGGTGGTGGTGCCCGCGGGAGAGGCCCGCTATGAGGCGGCCAGCGCCATGGAAGTAGACACTGCGCAACGTCGCCTGAATCAGTCACTGACGGCGCTGCAGGAACAGGTTCGGGCGGTGGCGAACCAGCGTTACGCTGCCCTTGCTCTGGCCGAGCGGTCTGATCTGGCCAATCTCGCCGGACAATTGCAAACGGCGCTGCCCGGTTCCGCTCAGGTGTTTGTCTTCCCTTACCGGGAAGTGCCCCGGACCGGTAACGGCGATACCCTGCTGGGATTTGCGGGCCTGGAACTGGCCCGGCGGGCAGAAAATGGACAGAACCTGTTGCCGGACGCCTTCCCCCGCGACAATCAGTGGTATCTGCAATTTGCCGCGGCAGTGCGTCATCCCACAAGCGATGCCGTGGTTGGTAGCGTGCTGGCGGTTTTTGAAGCCTCCCACATACGGCCAATGCTGGCCGTGAGTAACCCGCAACTCGGGGGCCAGCTGTCACTGGTCCAATCCGTGTCCGGCGCTTCACGAACGGTGGCCAGCGCCGGTAACGGCAGCGGCCCTGAGCTGTCTCGCACCCTGATCAACCCGGACTGGTCTGTCCGTTACCAACCCGCCTCGGCACCGGTGGCGCCGGTAAGCACCATTCTCCTGGCGATTCTGGTGGGGGTGCCTGCGCTGGTGGCGGCGGTTCTGGTCTGGATGCTTCTTGGCAACGCTCAGCGTGGAATACGTCAGGATGTGACCGCGCTCATTCAGTGGGCCCACAAGGTGTTCGGAGGCGAGCGGATGAAACTGCCGGCTCTGCGCTGGGATATGGTGGCGTCCACCGGAGAAGTGCTGTTCCGTCTGTCGCAGATGGTTGAGAAGCGGGTGGCCAAGGCCGCGGAGTCGGCTGCGCCCAAAGCGGCTCCTGCCCGCCGCAAGGCAGCGACGGCGGAGGATGAACCGCTGTTTCAGGACAAGGATATGCCGGACATTGACATGCTCGATGGTGACGAGGATGTGCTCGGCTTTGGTGGCTCCGAGGATTCCCTGTTCGACGAGGACATTCCTGAAGTGGCTGAGGCCGAGGTGCCTTCGGTTCAGATCAACCCGGAAATCTTCCGCGCCTATGACATCCGGGGCATCGTCGGTCAGACCCTTTCGGCAGAGGTGGTTGAAGTCATTGGTCGCGCGATCGGCTCGGAAGCGACCGAGCGTGGTGTCACAGATATCTGTATTGGCTACGATGGCCGGCACTCCAGTCCGGAATTGGCTGATGCCCTGGGGCGCGGCATCATGGCGACCGGTTGTAACATCATTCACCTGGGGGCCATACCTACGCCGGTGCTGTACTTTGCAACCCATCACCTGCAGACCGGTTCTGGCGTTATGGTGACCGGTAGCCATAATCCAGCCAACTATAACGGCCTGAAGATCATGCTGGGCGGAGAGACCCTGTCTGGTGAAGCTATCCAGAAGCTGTACCAGCGCATCCAGACCGCCGACCTTGCCAGAGGGCAGGGTGAGCAATCCCGGGACGACGTACGCCGCGCCTATCTGGACCGTATCGTCGGTGATATTGCTGTGGCGGCGCCGTTGAAAGTGGTGGTCGATGCCGGTAACGGCATTGCCGGAGAGCTGGGCCCCATGCTGGTTGAGGAACTGGGCTGTGAAGTCACACCACTGTATTGTGAAGTGGACGGTGATTTCCCGAATCATCACCCGGACCCCGGCAAACCCGCGAACCTGCAGGACCTGATTGCCAAGGTTAAGGAGACCGGCGCCGATATCGGGCTGGCCTTTGATGGCGATGGTGATCGTCTGGGCGTGGTTACCAATACCGGCAAGATCATCTGGCCGGATCGCCTGCTGATGCTCTTTGCCAGGGATGTGGTGTCCCGCAACCCCGGCGCGGATGTGCTCTATGACGTGAAGTGCAGCCGCCGGCTGGCCAGCGTGATCTCGGAAGCTGGAGGGCGCCCGATCATGTGGAAAACCGGCCATTCCCTGATGAAAGCGAAAATGAAGGAAACCGGCGCCCTGCTGGCGGGCGAAATGAGCGGACACATTTTCTTCGGCGAACGCTGGTACGGCTTTGACGATGGCCTCTACTCGGCTGCCCGGCTGCTGGAAATCCTGGGTATTGAGGATCGTCACTCCGATGAAGTCTTTGAAGACTTCCCCGAGGATATCAGTACCCCTGAGCTGAATGTCGAGGTGACCGAGAGCGACAAGTTCGCCATCATTGAACGGCTAGGTCAGCAGGCGGATTTTGGTGACGGCAATATCAGTACCATTGATGGCATTCGGGTAGATTATGCCGATGGCTGGGGGCTATGCCGTGCGTCCAATACCACGCCGGTTCTGGTTCTGCGCTTTGAAGCCGAAACAGAACAGGCACTGGAGCGGATCAAATCCGTGTTCCGGGAGCAACTGCAGAAAGCGGCACCAGACCTGGTGGCGGAATTCTGAAACCCATTACTGTCGTAAGGATTAACACAACATCATGGCGCTGGATCGTGAAACAGCAATGCAGGTGGCCTCGGTACTGAGCCGGGGCCTGCCCTATATCCAACGGTTTACCGGCAAGACGGTCGTGATCAAATACGGCGGCAACGCCATGGAGAACGAAGACCTGAAAAGCAGTTTCGCCCGGGACGTGGTGCTGATGAAGCTGGTGGGGATCAACCCTATCGTGGTTCACGGCGGCGGCCCCCAGATCGGAGAGCTGCTGGAACGCCTGAATATCCAGTCCCGCTTTGTTAACGGCATGCGGGTTACCGATGCGGAGACCATGGACGTGGTCGAAATGGTGCTCGGCGGCCAGGTGAACAAAGAAATCGTTTCCCTGATCAATGCCCACGGCGGCACCGCGGTGGGCCTGACCGGTAAGGATGCCAATCTGATCCGGGCCCGGAAGCTGGAAGTGGTCAATCGTTCGCCGGAGCTGGAGCGGCCTGAAATCATCGATATTGGCCATGTTGGCGAGGTGGCAAGCGTCAACGTGGATGTTATCGACATGCTGACCCGCAGCAACGTGATCCCGGTTATCGCGCCCATCGGTGTCGGGCCGGATGGCGCTTCCTACAACATCAATGCGGACCTGGTAGCCGGCAAGGTGGCAGAAGCCATGAAGGCGGAAAAGCTGATCCTGCTGACCAATGTCTCCGGCCTCAAGAGCAAGGAGGACAAAGTGCTGACCGGCCTGACCGCCCAGCAGGTGAACGATCTGATTGAAGACGGCACCATCCATGGCGGTATGTTGCCAAAAATCCGCTGTGCCCTGAGTGCGGTGGAAAACGGCGTGCGCACCTCCCACATCATCGACGGACGTGTCGCCCACGCCTGCCTGCTGGAAATCTTCACCGACGAGGGGGTCGGTACGCTGATTTCCCGTAACTGATACTTCTGGCCGGGAGTTACCGGATGAAACGCCTGCTGTCATTTCTCGTTATCACAGGAATAGTGGCCTTCGCCGGCTTTAAAGCTGGCGTCTGGTGGCTGACGGACCAGCGTCTGGCAGAGGCGCGCACGGTACTATCGGAATCCGGTGTACTCGAGCGGGGGAGCATCAGCTCCTCTGTGGATGGCCGGGTCATCCTCCGGCAGGCGCACTGGGAGGACTTCCAGCTTACTCAGCCATTGCAGATGGACCTGATTGAACTGGAAACCGGCTCTCCAATCGCTCTGTTGACCACACTGATGAGCCCGGACAGCTTGCCGGCCAGTTGGCGGCTGTCCGTTGAGCGCGCCAGCATTACGCTGGAGCCTACCATGTTCCGGAACTGGGTGACGGCGGCGCCGGATGAAACTGCCCAGGCCCCGCTAGCCAATCTGTCCTGTGCGCCGGACCCAAGGCAGCAACTGGGTAGTGGGGATTTGATGCGTATGGGGATTCCTGATATCCGGGGCGACATGTTGCTGGAGCAGACCCCCGATGCCCTGCGTTTTGAACTGAATACCCGTGAAACCGGAAGCCTGGAGCTGGTTTGGCCAGACGCCAGACTGACCATGGGCAATCTGGCCGACCCGGCCTCCATGGGGGCCGGGCCACTGCAACTGACCGTTCGTGACGCGGGTCTGATGCGCCGCCTCTCTGCCTATTGTGCCCGCGAGACCGGGCTGGAGGTCAGCGACTGGGCCGGGCGGGGTGTCGCGGCATTGGAGAAAGGGCTGCAGGCTCGGGGCCTGGAAGCCAGTCCGCAATTGCTGGCACTGTATCGGCAATGGCTGACCGAAGGGGGTGAGGTGACCATGATGCTTGCACCCGGCTCGGAAACCTTCGGGCTGCCCGTACGCACCGATTCGGAAAACACCGTCAGCCTGCGCGTATCCTATAACGGTGCCACCGTGCCGGATGTGTACCTGACCGAAATGCAACGGGTGGAACCAGCATTGCCTGCGCAGGCAATGGAGCCTGTGGTACCGCCGGAAGACCCGGATTTTGAGCAGTGGTACCCTGACAGTGTTGAGAACGCCAATACCTGGCTTGGCCGGCGCGTAAAGGTTACGCTCTCGAATGAAAACCAGGTTGAGGGGCGACTGGTCAGCGTTGGCGAGCGGGATATGGAAATCGCCCGCACAGTGGCCGGGGGCGAAGTGGCGTACCCCATTCTGATTCGTGCCATTACACAATTTGAAGTCTGGCGCCGGGGCCGCCCGGAATAGCGCCGGGACGGGAGGCAATAAGTGACCGCAAGTGCAAGCACAGGGGTGCCGGGTATCAGGGAAATGCTGGCCCGGCTGATTTCATTGCCATCCATCAGCAGTGCCTCGCCGGAGTGGGATCACAGTAACGAAGGTGTGGTCCGCCTGCTGGCAGAGTGGCTCGAACCCCTGGGGTTTACCGTCGAGATCATGGAAGTGCCGGGCATGCCCGGCAAGTTCAATCTGATCGCCACTCTGGGTAGCGGTCCGGGTGGACTGGTACTCTCAGGCCATACCGACACCGTACCGTTTGACGACAAACGCTGGCAAAGTGATCCGTTCAGTCTCACGGAAAAGGACAACCGCTGGTACGGTCTGGGCACCTGCGACATGAAGGGCTTTTTCCCGCTGGCCATTGAAGCCGCCAGAGCCTTTGCCGGCGAGCCCTTGCAGCAGCCGCTGATTATCCTGGCCACTGCTGACGAAGAAAGCTCGATGAATGGCGCCCGGGCACTGGCAGAAGCTGGCAAACCGAAAGCCCGTTACGCGGTGATCGGCGAGCCCACCAATCTCAAACCAGTGCGCATGCACAAGGGCATCATGATGGAGCGGTTGCGGTTTGACGGGCAATCGGGCCATTCCTCCAACCCGGCCCTGGGCCGCAACGCGCTGGAAGGCATGCACGAGGCGCTCGGCGAACTTCTGGCCCTGCGCAGCGAATGGCAGGAAAAGTACCGCAACCCCAACTTCGAGGTACAGGTGCCCACCCTGAACCTGGGCTGTATCCACGGTGGTGACAATCCCAATCGCATCTGCGCCCAATGCGAATTGCACTTCGACCTGCGTCCGCTGCCGGGCATGAACATGGAGACCCTGCGCCAGGCGATTCTTGACCGGATGCAGCCTCTGGCCGAGCGGCGGGAACTCAAACTCACGTTTGCCCCCCTGTTTGACGGCGTACCGCCGTTTGAAACCCCGGCCGACGCCGCTCTGGTCAAAGCCTGTGAGAAACTCACGGGCCACACGGCACACGCCGTTGCTTTTGCCACGGAGGCACCCTGGCTGCAGCAGCTGGGGTTGGAGACCCTGGTGATGGGGCCAGGTTCGATCGACCAGGCGCACCAGCCGGACGAGTTTCTTGAACTGTCCCAGTTACAGCCGACGGTGGATATCCTCAAGGGATTGATCAAAAGGTTCTGTCTTTGAGTAGACTAACGGTAAGGCGGGCGGAAAACCGTCCCGGCATTCTCCATTCTTGGCAAGCATTATCAGGGTATAAGGAATAAAGGTTTGAAATCAAACGACTGGCTGCACGGATTCCGCCATTCCTCTCCGTACATCAACGCCCATCGCGGCCGAACCGTCGTCCTGACCATGCCCGGGGATGCCATCGAGCACCGCAATTTTATCAACATCATCCACGACATCGCTTTGCTCGGCAGCCTTGGCGTCAAGTTGGTGGTGGCGTTCGGTGGCCGCCCCCAGATTCAGTCGCGACTGGATGATGCCGGCCTGGAATCCTCCTTCGCACGGGGCTTGCGCATCACCCCCGATAACCATCTGCCGATGGTTATGGAAGCCATTGGCGGGCTCAGGGCCTACCTGGAAAGCCAGCTCTCCATGGGGTTGGTGAACTCACCCATGCATAACGCCCGGATTCGGGTCAGCAGCGGCAACTACGTCACCGCCAAACCCGTTGGCGTGCTGGATGGCATTGATTTTGGCTACACCGGCCGCGTCCGCCGTGTTGATACCCGAGGCATCGAGCAATTGCTGGAGCTGGGGCATATTGTTTTGCTGCCGCCAATGGGCTATTCGCCCACCGGTGATGCCTTCAACCTTTCCTATGAGGATGTTGGCAGCCAGGTGGCCGCGGCGCTGCAGGCGGAGAAGCTGATTGTCTTCATCGACGACGAAGGCCTGCTTGAAGAAGATGGCAGCCTGATACGTGAGTTGTCCGCCCGTCAGGCGTCCGAACGCCTGAACGACAATGCCGTCACCGGCCACGACGCGGCCCTGCTCAAGGCCGCCTGCGATGCCTGTGTCAAAGGCGTTCGGCGTGCCCACATCATCAGTTATGTCGAAGACGGCGCCCTGCTGGAGGAGCTGTTTACCCGCGATGGTTCCGGCACCCTGGTCAGCGGTGATAACTACGAACAGATTCGCCAGGCGCGGGTAGAAGATATCGGGGGCATTCTGGAGCTGATTCAGCCGCTGGAAGAGCAGGGCGTGCTGGTTCGCCGCTCCCGGGAAATGCTGGAAACCGAAATTGACCGGTTTGTGGTGGCGGAGCGGGACGGCACCATTGTCGGCTGCGCCGCGCTATACCATTATCCGGAGGAGGGCTCCGGAGAGTTGTCCTGTTTTGCGGTCGACCCCTCCTACCGACGCGCCGGCCGTGGTGACGAGATTCTCGCCATGGTTGAAAAGCTGGCCCGGGGCCAGGGTGTCCACAAACTGTTTGTGCTGACTACCCAAACCGAACACTGGTTCCGGGAACGCGGTTTCGTACCCACCGCCGTGCAGGATCTGCCGGGGCCAAAGCTGGCCTCATACAACACCCAGCGCAATTCAAAGGTTTTCTACAAACCGCTCTGACAGCAATTTCAACTGCGCAGATCGACTGTCCGCTGGCTGTCGGGAAAGCTCCTCGGCAGCCCGGTAAAAATCGTGGAAGCGGTAGTTCAGCTCTTTCAGCATCTGTCGGAAGGCGGGAACATGCTGATTATATTGCCGGAACAATGCCAGCTGTGCGTTGTTAAGCTGCACCGGCGGCGGGCCAAACGGCCCCGGCTCTTCGTATTGCCCGGCCAGGTTGGCGTAATTCCGGGCCAGCTCATCGAGCAGTTGGGCCTTGTGCGCACGCAGCATGGATTTGTCCATCTGGTTCTGGCTGGCATAAAGCTGCTGCAGCTGTTCGCTGGTGGCGTCGACCAGTGCCAGCGTCTGTTGCCGGTGCTGCAGTCGCGCTAGGGCACGCTCAAAACCCTCCGGTGCCCCTTGCTGCTGAAGCCAGAGCCGAAGCCCCTCCAGCTCCACGGCGGTGGCAAAACTTTCGTTAAAGGCGGTATCACCGTTGATATAGAGAACTCGGTGGGCCAGCTCGTGGAACATCAGGGCGACCATGCGGTCATCCGCCAGGGAGGTGAACCCGGTATGCAGTGGATCATCGAACCAGCCCAGGGTGGAGTAGGCGGTAACAGCGCCGATAAAGGTATCATAATGGCGTTCGCGAAAGGCCGTCTGCTCCTGTCGGGCGTCGGCTAGCTGGAAGTACCCGCGATACGACTGGCAGCCCACAAACGGATAACACCATTGGTGGGGGGTAAGCGAAAACTCCGGCACGGCGACCAGATTCACCACCACCCATGGCCGCCCCAGCGCCACGTATTTACTGAAGGCATCGTCTACCGGCAAGGCCAGTTCTTTCGCCGCGAATTCTCGTGCTTGTGCTGCCAGCTCAAGCCGTCGGCGAAGTTCCGGGTCGGTTTCCGGTGCTGTGGTTACCTGGTTGATGGGCCTGGCCTTCATCATCAGGGACACATGGCCGCCAATGGCCTGGCCATAGTAGCCAATGGTCGTACAGCCATTCAGGGGTGTTACCAGTAGCAAAAGGAGATAGATCTGACTAAGCTGTCTCATGAATCATCATATTATGATGTTGTGGGTATGAGGCTGTACAATTCCTTATCCGCCGACGGCTGTCACAGATTTTTAACCGACCGCCGCAGGCCTTATCATAACAGCTCGAACCTACACCCACTCAGGGACGTTGGCCGGATTTCCGCATCCGGCAACATGCCGGCTTTGCAACTGGTCAGGTAGTTCATGGATCCGAGAGAGCGTCGCAGCAGCCCCCGACAGCCGATCAAACTTGCCGCTCAGATAGATGCCGGCAGTGGTGAGGCGTGGCCCTGCCAGATTGCAGATTTCTGTGCCGAAGGCATGTTCATTCGTTATTCGGGTGAAACCTCCGGCAAAATCGAGCGGGCCTTTGCCGGCGGCAGCGTTACCGAGCTGGTGGTTCGGTTCCGCGGTCTTGAGGGCAATCGTCGATACGAGCTTCATGTCAGCCCGGTGCGGCGTATTGACGGTGCCATGGGCGTGCATTTTACCCGCCCCGATTCCGATGCCTTCAACGCCATGCTGCAGTTGTGTGGCAGCTCCGGTGATCAGTCCCGGTCATCCCTTCGCGCCCCCAGTGAGCGGGTTCAGTTTGTGCTTCATCAGTGTGCCAAAACGGTTACGCGGTTTATTGAACCACTGATGGATGCCTGTTTTGTGCAGACGGTGGATGCCCTGCGTGTTACAGCCCAGAAAGCCCCCAATGATCAGCTTGCCAATGAGTTGATGGATGCCTCCGGCCAGATTCAGGGGCGCCAGCGGGTGCTCTGGCATTACATGAGCCGCAGTCTGGAATCGCCCTTAAAACCGGAGCCCAAAGGCGCGCCCGGTTCAGTGTTGTCGGTGGTAGACAAAAACGAGTTTGAGGACTGGCTGGCAATTCGGGTGATGGTTACCCGTGCTGATACCCAGTACCGTGGCGACCTGCTACAGCTCAAGCTGAGGCTGGACAAGTTAGGTATCGCCAATCGCACCGGCCATCATAATCCCCTCGGTCCCGCTCTTGTGTGCGAAGCCTTCCATAACGCGCTTGCCCAACTGAAAGTCAGCCGGGAGGTTGAAAAGGTCTGCCTGAAGACGTTTGAGCAGACGGTGATCAAACAGCTGGAGCCGCTGTATCGGGAGTTGAACAATATCCTGATCCGGCATGGTGTGTTGCCGGATCTGGACCTGTCCCGTTATCTGAGCGAACAGGCGCCGGCCAGGAAGGAACCGCCGACCGAGGTGCTGAAGCCGGAGCCCGAAACACCTCTGGAAAAGCCGCAGCCTGAGGCGTCGGAAAGCAAACCCGGGCAAACGGCCCGCGGGCTGAAAAACCGGGTAGCTGGAGAGTTCCGGGGGTATGCCCGCGCAGCCCAGACTGCTTTTGCCACGGTGAGGAATCTGCTGACAACACTGCAGGCCAGTCGTGTGGAGAATGGAGAGGCGACGCCAGAGCCGTTTGCGGCCAATGCCCGTCCGCTGTCTCAGGGTGAACTGCACCGGGAATTGCAGGAGCTGCAGCTACGCGCTGCGGCTCCGGAAGAGCCGGCCGTGCCCTTGCGGGACCGGGTGGTTGAAAAGATACGTGAAACCGGTGACACCCGGCTCAATGCTGAGCAGCAGGACACTCTGGACGTTGTCGATCGGTTTTTCCGGAGCGTGGTCGATAGCCCCAAGCTCAGTGACTACGCCCAGAGCCGAATGCGTCAGCTGGAAGTGCCGGTGCTGAAGGTTGTGATGCGTGATCCCGAATTCTTTGAGGACCAGGACAGCCCGGTTCGTGGTGTGATGAACCGCCTGGCACAACTGGGCGTTAAGGGTGGCCGGCTGAACCCGGTGGTGCAGCGCCGGGTGGATGAGCTGATTCACCGCATTGCTACCGAGTTCGAACAGGATACCGGTGTGTTTGAGCAGACCGTAGGTGAGCTGGACACGCTGATTGACCGGCAGAACCTCGTGTATCGCCGCAACGTTGAGCGGGTGACTGCTGCCGCAGAGGGTGCCCAGAAGGTTGCCGAATCCAAAACCGCCGTGGCCAGCGCGCTGGAAAGCAAACTGGCTGGCCGCAAGGTTCCCAGGGCCCTGGTCAGCTTGCTTGACGGCGGCTGGCGGGATTTATTGTCGCTGACCTGGATTCGCCAGGGACCAGACAGTCAGTTATGGCAGGACTACCTGGCGGTGATCGATTCGCTGATGGCTTTTGCCGAGGACCCGGACAGCAGCATTAACCTGCCCGAACTGTTACGGCTGATTCAGGATGGTCTGGCGTCGATCTCCAGCAACCATATGCCGTCCTCCCAGATCCGGGATGAGTTGAAGCAGTTTTTGGTGCGTCGGCCTGACAAGGCGCCGGAAATGGTTGAAATGCCTGCGGTCAGTGGTGTCCGCCCGGACAAACAGGTGCTCAGTGAGCGGGAACAGCGCAGCCTGCAACGCTGGATCAACCGGGCCCAGCAATTGCGCACCGGTGACTGGCTGCGGGATCAAACCAAGGCGGAAGATCCCCAGTATATCCGCCTGGTGTGGATTGCCCGTGGTTTCAGCCGGTTTGTATTCGTTAATCACCAGGGTATGCGGGTGGTTGAGCTGGAGCTGGAAGCTCTGGCCAGGCAAATGCGCAAAGGCATCATCGTACCGGATAATCAGTATGATCGACCGCTGGTAGATGAGAGCATCGACCGCATGGTTCGCAACGTCTATGACCAGCTGTCCTGGGCATCCACCCATGATGAACTGACCCGGCTGCTTAACCGTCGGGAATTCGAGCGTATGCTGGAACAGCAACTTGCCCGCCGGGAAGATAGCCGGACTTTATTGCAACTGGATCTGCGCGGGTTCCGATTGCTGAATGATACGGCGGGCTACCAGGCCGGAGATGAAACCCTGAAACGGGTGGCGGAGGTCATCTGTCGGCATGTGGGCGATGGCATGCCGGTGGCTCGTCCCGGAGGCAATGAATTTGCCATGCTGGTGCCTGAAGAACAGGGGCCGGAAATTGCCAAGGCGCTCCTGGAAGCCATTGCAGATGAGCCCTTCGAGTATGGCGGACGGTGTTACACGTTAAATGCCAATGTTGGTCTGGCGCCGGAACTGCCCGCGTTGATCAGCGCCGAAAAATGGCTGAAAGCCGCCGAACAGGCGCTCAATTCTGCCCGTGACAAGGGCCCTGGCCGTTTCTCTATATACACTCTCGACGCAGACGACCAGGCCCGGCAAGAGCAGATTGCAGCCCGTGTGGCTGGCCTGAGCAACCCGGATGAAGAACGCATGCTGCTGCGTTGCCAGAAGATCATCCCTCTGCACGGCAGCACCCGCATGGGGGCGCAGTATGAAATTCTGATCAGTATGTACGACGACAGCGGGCAGCTGATTACCGGCCAGGATTTCGTCCGCATGGCCGAGCGCTATGACCGTATGCAGGCGGTGGATCGCTGGGTCGTGGGGCACATGCTGGATTGGCTGAGGGATCAGTCACCGGATCCGCGCCATGTAGGCGGTGTGTGCATAAATCTCTCCGGCTATTCGTTGAACGACCAGTCACTGCTGGAATTCATTTACGAAAAGCTCAGTGAGAAGGATGCGCCTATTGAGCGTCTCTGGTTCGAGCTGACGGAAGCCTCTGCCATTCATGATCTGCAATCGGTGGCGGATTTCATGCTGGAAATGAAAGAGCTCGGCTGCCGGTTCTGCCTGGGTAACTTTGGCAGCGGCCCCAGTTCCTTCCAGTTCATGCGATCGTTGCCGGTAGATCTGATCAAGATCGACAGTGCCTTTACCGGTCAGTTGGCAGCCAACCAGACGGACCAGGCGATGGTCAGGTCCATGGTTGATATGGCTCACTACATGGAACGGGAAGTGATTGCCTCTCAGGTTGAATCCCGTGAGGTTCTGGATATGCTGAGACAACTGGGCGTGGATTACGCTCAAGGGTTTGTGGTCGAGAAGCCCCGACTGCTGACCAGCCTTGTCTGACGCACATCCGGGAACCTGAGCTTTTTATGTCCAGACGCCATCCGATTATCGCCGTTACCGGGTCTTCCGGGGCGGGCACCACCACAACCGGGCAGATCTTCAGCCGCATGTTTGCCAGTGAGGGCATTGCTGCCGCCATGGTCAGTGGCGACAGCTTTCATCGGTATACCCGGGAACAAATGGCACGGCTCGCCGCTAAAGGGCAGTTTGGTGAACGCAACCATTTTGCCCTGGCAGCCAATCATATCGATAGGCTGGAAGCTCTGTTCTATGACTACAGCCATACCGGCAATGGCCGATACCGGCAGTACGTTCATGACGAAGACCGTGACCTGATCGCCGCTGGCCACAAACCCGGAACCTTCACCCCCTGGGGCCCGTTACCTGCGGATACCGATGCCCTGTTCTACGAGGGGCTTCACGGCGGGGTGGTGAGCGACAACTACAATATTGCCCAGTACGTTGACTTGTTGATTGGTGTGGTACCCATTGTCAATCTGGAGTGGATCCAGAAAATCCATCGGGACACCCATCAGCGGGGCTACAGCCAGGATGCCGTGGTTCAGACCATCATCAATCGGATGGACGATTACGTGCACGACATCGTGCCGCAGTTCTCTCACACCCACATCAACTTCCAGCGAATTCCGCTGGTGGACACCTCCAACCCCTTCGTTGCCCGGGATGTGCCCAGTGAAGACGAGAGCATGGTGGTGATTCACTTTCGGGAAACGACGGATGTGGATTTCCCGTGGTTACTGCAGGCCATTCCCCAGAGCAGCCTTTCCCGTCACGATACCCTGGTGATTCCGGGGCCGAAAATGGCCCTGGCCATGGACCTGATTATCCGGCCCATGGTCCAGAGCCTGATGGCCGGCAAAACCTTTGCCTGATCAGACCGTCAGGGTGCCATCGCGGTAGTCGGCCAGCGCCTGCTCAATCTCAGCAGGTGTGTTCATCACAAACGGACCATACTGGACAACTGGCTCGCCGATGGGCCGGCCTGCAATCAGTAGCAGCTGTGCCCCGGCCTCTCCGGCCTCAATCAGAACTTCGTCCCCCTGCTCCAGAATGTTTGCCGAGGACAGTGCCAGAGCCTGGTTCCGGTCTTCGCTTACCAGGCTTGCGCCACCTTCATACAGGTAAACCAGGGCATTGAGCGCCTGGGGGACGGGCAGCGATACCCTCGCTCCGGATTCCAGGTGGACATCGGCATACAGAGGCTCCGTGCTGCCGCCGGTGACTGCACCGGTGACGGAACCGCCGCCGATCTCCAGTTCACCGGCAATCACCCGGACGGATACGCCCTGCTGGCGCGCCACCGGAATCTCCTCTGGCTGAATGTCCCGGTAACCGGCGGCCTTCATTTTTTCGGCGGCAGGCAGGTTGAGCCAGAGCTGGAAGCCCCGCATGACCCCGGATTCCTGCTGTGGCATTTCCGAATGCACGATGCCCCGGCCCGCGGTCATCCATTGCACCCCGCCGTTGCGAAGGTTGCCTCGATTCCCCAGGTGATCCTCATGCAGCATGTGCCCTTCAATCATATAGGTGACGGTTTCAAAGCCCCGATGCGGGTGGGCCGGAAAGCCGGCAATGTAATCCTGTGGCTGGTCAGAGCCGAACTCATCCAGCATCAGAAATGGGTCCATTCGCACGGATTGGCGCTGGCCCAGTGAGCGTTTGATGCGAACTCCGGCGCCATCGGATGTGGCCAGTGCGGGAATGGTCTGTTTCAGGGAGCGAAGCATGATCCCGTCCTCCTCTCGGTTATTGATGGGTCTATTTAACCGGGGTAGCAGAAGGGATGAAAACGCAGAATTCTGGCAGGGGAGGTCAAAAAAACTGACGAAGGCACCAGAAGGTGACGACGGTAGCCCCGTCGTCACCCCCGGAGCGATTATTCCACGTTGCGGGAGTAGAAAATTTCCAGCATTTCCCGGCGCAGGCGATCCTCAATGGACTGGGCTTCTGCCGGGTCCAGATCGCTGGCGTTCACTCCGAACACATAGTTGTCCAGATTGAACTCCTTGAGCATCATCTTGGTGTGGAACAGGTTTTCCTGATACACGTTGACGTCGATCATCTGATACGCGTTCTGGGTATCCTCGGTCAGGTAGTTCTGGATCGAGTTGATGTCGTGATCGATGTAATGCTTGGTGCCATCTACGTCACGGGTGAAACCGCGTACGCGGTAGTCAACGGTAACCACATCCGAGTCGAAGCTGTGAATCAGGTAGTTCAGTACCTTCAGCGGTGAAATCAGACCGCAGGTGGAGACGTCGATATCTGCACGGAAGGTGCTTACGCCGTCATGGGGATGGCTTTCCGGGTAGGTGTGAACCGTCACGTGGCTCTTGTCCAGGTGCGCCACAATGGTATCCGGCAGCGGGCCGGGAGACTCTTCGTTATTGGCTTCGCTGTCGGTCAGTTCGTGCTCGGCGATCAGCATGGTGACGGACGCACCGTGGGGCTCATAATCCTGACGGGCAATGTTGAGAACATTGGCGCCGATGATCTTGACCACATCGGTCAGAATCTGGGTCAGACGCTCGGCGTTGTACATCTCGTCGATGTAATCAATATAGGCTTCGCGTTGTTCTTCGGTCTGCGCGTAACAGATGTCGTAGATGTTGAAGCTCAGGGATTTGGTCAGGTTGTTGAAACCGTGCAGCTGGAGTTTGGTTTCCATGCTCAGCCCCTCCGGGAAATGGAGATGAATGATCACAGGGAGAGGAGCTCTCCCTGCCGAGGCCGCCACCGACTACTGACCGGGTGAACGGAATTGTTCACCTTTTGCGCAGACCGGCGGAGAAAGTTGCGTATTATGCATACCGCAGGTGTCATTGAATAGTATTTGCAATGACATTTTTCATAACGAAAAGCCCCGGCTCCCGGGCGCTGGCCGGAATTTGCCTTGCCGGTTTAGCTGGCGGCCTGAATCTCGAAGCTGTGCGTGATCTCGACACCGGCTTTGCCCAGCATGATCGAGGCCGAACAGTACTTGTCTGCAGACAGGCTGACCGCACGCTCCACCTGCTTTTCCTTCAGGTTGTGGCCGCTAACCACGAAATGAAGATGGATGCGGGTGAACACGGCCGGCACTTCATCAGCGCGTTCGGCATCCAGCTCGCAGTGGCAGGCTGTCACGTCCTGGCGGCTTTTCTTCAGGATGCTCATCACATCGAAGGAGGAGCAGCCACCCACGCCCATCAGCAGCAACTCCATCGGGCGTGGGCCCAGGTTTTCGCCACCATGATCAGGGGGCCCGTCCAGTTGAACACTGTGGCCACTGCCACTGGTGGCTTTGAAGCTGGCGTTGCCGGTCCAGTCGACGGTTGCTTTCATCGGAGTTACCCCTGGTGCCTGAATGAATGGGCAGGATGCTAGCACAGTTAACTCCCTGCGGCATGATGTGGTTGCGACCAAAGCGGTATTGCCTTCAGATACATCCTGTATCCGCTTTTGAGTTGCCCAAAAGTTACCTTCTTGTTATAAGTTGCGTGGCATATCAGTAAAACCCCTAACCCGCACGGACAGGCGGGGATATAAAAACGATCAGGAATCGCCAGACTCTGAGGAGGCATGTCTCGCATTATGGCTACCATTGTCAAGCCGGTTGAGCAGAAGACCAAACACCTGGATTACTTCCTTTCCCAATGCCATCGCCGGCGTTACCCAGCCAAAAGCACCATCATCTATGCGGGTGATAAAAGCGATTCCCTGTTCTACATCGTCAAGGGCTCGGTCACTGTCATTATTGAAGATGACGATGGTCGTGAAATGATCATGGCCTACCTCAATGCCGGTGATTTCTTCGGCGAGATGGGGCTGTTCGATAACATGGATTCCCGCAGTGCCTGGGTCAAAGCCAAGACCGAGTGCGAGGTGGCGGAAATCAGCTACACCAAGTTCCGGGAAATTGCCCAGCAGGACCCGCGCGTGTTGTACTTTATCGGTGAGCAGATGGCCTCGCGCCTGCGCCAGACAACACGTAAGGTAGGCGACCTGGCGTTCCTCGATGTCACCGGTCGGGTAGCTCGTACACTTCTGGATCTGTGCAAGGAGCCGGATGCCATGACTCATCCCGATGGCATGCAGATCAAGATTACCCGTCAGGAAATTGGACGCATTGTTGGCTGCTCCCGGGAAATGGTCGGGCGGGTGCTGAAAACCCTGGAGGACCAGGGTCTGGTGCGGGTCAAGGGCAAAACCATGGTGGTTTACGGTACTCGCTGATTGTCTCCTTCCTGCTCCTCCTGGCACTCCAGATGAACCGATGCGCCGCCTGTTGGTGGACATCGGTCGCATGCCACTTTTTTCCAGTCCCTCGTTGCCAAGCCATTAACGATTAGCGGTCACAAAACTCCCGACAGACTGGCAGATGGCGTCGGGCTCGGTCAGTGGTGCCCAGTGCGGGGCGTCCAGTTCCTGAAGTGTCAGCTTTCCGGTCCAGTGCACCAGGTGTTCGGTCAGATGACGGCCGACGTAGGCGTCGCGCGTGGGAATGATGACCTGAACGGGGCAGCGGGTGTGCCGGGGCCTTGGGCGCAGCAGCCTGGGCAGGAAGTTTGCCCGATAGAGCTTCACACCATATTGTCCGTCTGCTTTCTGCCAGGGGCTGAAACGGGCGTCTTCAACCTGTTCCTGTGTCTTCAGATAGTTCGGCCAGACTTTGTCAAGCCCGGCTTTCCAGATCATTTCCGGTAGCAGCGGCAGCTGGAACAGGAAAACATACCAGGAGCTCGCCAACTGACGCAGTACTTTGGTGGTGCCTCCGTTCGCAGGTGAGCCTATCTGATTGCGAATCCAGAAGCCGACATGATCCAGGCAGGGGCCGGAAATGGAGGTGTAGGAGCGAATACGCTGCTGAAGATCGGGGTCCGTCACTGATTCCCAGCTCTGGATGGAGCCCCAGTCGTGGGCAACCAGATGAAATGACTGGTCGGGGACAATGGCGTTGACGACTGCTTGCAGATCTTTTGCCAGCAGCGCCAGGCGATAGTCCCGGGTGCGAGCTGGCTTGTCGGAGCGGCCAGCCCCGCGGACATCATAACGAATCACCAGATATTCCTGGCTGAGTGCTGCCGCCACCTTGTCCCAGACACTGTGGTTGTCGGGGTAGCCGTGTACCAGAACAATGGGCGTTGCCTCGGGGTTGCCCTCCGCAACGGCGTAGAGAAGAAGGTCTCCACTGGTCACCCAGTGTTCATGTTTGGTCGGCATCAGTCCGCTCCCGGCATAGTGTGTTTAAACGCCAGAGTAGCGATATCACTGGTCACACTCTGTGGCCAAAGGGGCCAGAAGTCGGGCCTGAGGCGCTTCAGTCCACCAGGGCAACCGATTTGATCTGGAGCCACACCGGCTGGCCAGGGGTGAGTGCCAGCTGGGCCGCGGAGCGGCTGGTCAGCCGGGACAGAAACGGAGTATTACCAGCCAGCAGGCGCACCAGGGTGATGCCGGGGGTGACGTCAGTCTCGACGTGATCCACCCGCGCCGGCAGCAAATTCTGGATACTCTGGTCGCGATGCTCCGTCAACGCGATACTCACATCTCTTGCCAGTACCTGTATGCGGGCCTGGCAACCGTGCCGGAAGCGCGGATCCTGTCGTAGCCACAAGCTGCCACCGTCAAAGCTGAAGCGGGCGAGATGCCATGGCTCATCCAGCGCATCCAGTCTTGCCTGAACCAGTACGCCGGCGTCTTCCTCCAGCCGAAACGGCTGGTCCACACGGGCCAGAGTCTCTTGCAGCGGTCCCTGTGCGATAACACGTCCCTTGTCCATCATTACAATGTGGTTGGCCAGGCGCGCCACTTCGCTGGTGGAGTGGGAAACGTAGATCATCGGAATGGCCAGATGGTCGCGCAGCCGCTCAAGGTAGGGCAGTATCTCCTGCTTTGAGCTCTGATCCAGTGCCGACAGAGGTTCATCCATCAGCAGCAGTCGAGGGCTGGTGAGAATGGCCCGGGCAATGGCAACCCGTTGTCGTTCGCCCCCGGACAGTCTGGCAGGCATACGCTCCAGAAGGTGGGCCAGCCCGAGCCAGGAGACGGCATCGTCAAACCGGATCTGGCGTTGCTCGGCTGGAACCCGGCGTTGCCCGAACGTCAGGTTCCGGCGCACCGACAGGTGAGGAAACAGATGCGTCTCCTGGAACACATAGGCCAGGGGCCTTTGATGAACCGGCCTGAACAGGGTGTCTGTCTGCCAGGGCGTGCCGAATACGGAAAGCTGTCCCTGGGCCTGCTGCAGCCCGGCGATGCAGCGGAGCAGCGTGGTTTTGCCGCATCCGGAGTGACCGAATAAAGCGGTAATCCCGTTGCCGGGTAGCTTCAGGTCGACATCCAGTTCAAATCCGGGAAAGCGGCAGATAAAACGTGCCTCGATGGCTGTGGGATTCATCGCAGGGCCCCCGCCCGGGCCCTGCCATTGAGGACGTACAGGGTCACTAGGACGATGAAGGAAAACGCTACCATGCCCGCAGCCAACCAGTGGGCCTGGGTGTACTCCAGGGATTCCACGTGATCGTAGATGGCCACCGACAGCACTTTGGTCTCGCCCGGGATATTGCCGCCAATCATCAGGATGACGCCGAACTCGCCGATTGTATGGGCGAAGGTCAACACGCTGGCGGTGATAAAACCGTTGCGGGCCAGCGGAATCACCACGAAGAAAAACCGGTCCCAGGGCCCGGCCCGGAGGGTGGCGGCGGTTTCCAGAAACCCTTCACGGATACCCTCGAAAGCGTTCTGCAGGGGTTGCACGGTAAAAGGCAGGGAATAGATAACCGAGGCCACTACCAGGCCCTCAAAGGTGAACGGTAGTAAACCCAGGCCAAGACGTTCTGTCAGTTGGCCGACCCAGCCATTCGGGCCAAGCAGTAGCAGAAGATAGAATCCGAGCACCGTGGGCGGCAGGACCAATGGCAAGGCGACGACCGCAGCAATCGGCTGGCGCAGCCAGTGACGGGACCGGGCCAGCCACCAGGCGATCGGAGTTCCTACCAGAAGCAGTACCAGGGTTGTCAGTGAAGCCAGCTTCAGCGTCAGCCAGACCGGCTGCCAATAGGTTTCCAGCATCAGTCCGCCGTGTCGTATCCGTAGTCCTGAATAATCGCAACAGCCTCCGGGGATTGCAGGAAGGCGAGCCAGTCTCTGGCGGCAGCATTGTCGACACCGCGCTTCAGAAGAATCGCCTGCTGGTCGATGGGGGCGTAATAGGCTTGCGGAATCCGCCAGAGTGTTCCGTCCTGATTCGGCCAGGCTTTGACCTGAGCCAGCGCCACCAGCCCGGCCTGGGCATTGCCGCTGGCAATGAACTGGAAGGTCTGGGCGATGGAGTCGCCACGGACCAGTTTGGGCTGCAGCGGTGACCAGAGTTCCAGGTGTTCCAGGACCTGCTGTGCGGCCTGGCCATAGGGGGCAGTTTTAGGATTCGCGATGGCCAGCCGCGAGAACGGCTGTTCGCTCAGGTAGGCGATGGGAGAGATAAAGGCCGCGATCTCAGGGCTCCAGAGCACCAGCTTGCCCCTGGCATAGGTAAAGCGAGAATCGGGAACGGCCATCCCGTCGGATTCCAGTAACCGGGGGCGTTGAGCATCGGCCGCCATGAAAACATCAAATGGAGCGCCGTTGCGAATCTGGGCGTAGAGTTTACCCGTGGAGCCGAAACTGGCGGTGACCCGGTGACCGGTTGAGGCCTTGAATGTCTCCACCAGACTGGCGGTGGTGTCGGTGAAATTGGCAGCGACGGCGAGGGTCAGATTCCCCGCATAGGCGTTGCTTAGGGGCAGAAGCAGCCAGATTGCCAGCAAAGGGAAGAAACGCCAGCAGGTACGGCGGCTCATAGCGATTCCTTATGGTAGTGACTGGGCCAGTGGCAGGTCGCGGGTCTCCGACCGAGCGGGCGACTGAATACGGCATAAGCTTAGCACGTATTGCCACACTTCCATGCGATTGGTTTCATTGAGCATCTCATGGCGCCCGCCGTCGAACAACCGCAGCGTTACCTGCTCGATGCCCGACTCCCGGATGGTCTGAAAATGCTGGCGGACGCCTTTCCCCATCTCGCCCACGGCATCGGCGGTGCCGGACAGCAAGTGTACCGGCAGATCCCGATGCCAGGTTGCCGGCCGGATGCTTAGCATCCCGCCAATGAAGTCCTGCCAGAGCCCCACGGAGCAATCGAAACCACAGCAAGGATCGGCTTCGTAGCGGTCTACCTGCTCGGCATCGCGGCTCAGCCAGTCGCTGCCGGTACGGTTGGGCCGGAAAGCACGATTGAACTGGCCAAAGGTCATCTTGCCGATGAGCCGGCTGCGATGGCGCCGGCCACGGACGCCGGCAATCAGGTTGACCAGCAGCCGCGGGGCCAGCAGTTGGAGCCGGTGGATGCGGTTGGTGGCACTGAGTATCAGGGCGTTGATACGGTCGCCGTATTGCTGGGCATAGCTCTGAGCGATGAACGAGCCCATGCTGTGGCCGAGCAGATTTACTGGCAGGCCTGGATGCTGCTTGCGGGCAGTCTCTACCACTTGCGCCAGGTCGTCCACCACCCGTTGCCATCCGTTCTGATCAGCATAATGCCCCTGGTGTTCGGCCGGGCAGTGGGGGCCATGGCCCCGGTGGTGATAGGTGATGACAAGAATGTTATGAGCCCCGAACCAGCGGGCCAGCTCCTGGTAGCGATCACCGTGCTCCGCCATGCCATGGCTGATCACCAGAATGGCAACTGGCTGTGCCGGCAGGTATTGCCGTCCGGCAATGGTGTGGCCATCAGGGGTATTCAGCGTCAGAGGGTGTTCGGTCATGGTCTCGGCCCACATCCTTGTTGTTGTTCTGAGGTGCCGGGCGCTGCCACTCCGGCGGATTCCATAAATGCTGAAGACGGGACAATAAGCTGCCGGGGCGGGCCATGTCGCGGAACATGTCCACATATTCGTGGGTCCAGAGCACAATCAGGTTATTGGAATGAATCTGCCGGGTAATGCCGTATTCCGGTGGGTTGCTGTCGCTCTCCGGGACAAAGGTTCCGAACAGGCGATCCCAGATAATCGGTGTGCCACCGTAGTTGCGGTCGATGTATTCCGGGTTACGACCATGGTGAACGCGGTGGTGGCTGGGGGTGTTGAAAAGGTGCTCGATCCAGGCCGGCAGGCGCCCCACCAGCGTGGTGTGCACGAAAAACTGGTACACCAGAGAGAAGGCATAGGCGATGCCGATCCACACCGGGTTGAATCCGATCAGCGCCATGGGCAGATAGAAAATCCACATGCCGTTGAAAATGTTGGTGGCATTCTGGCGCATGGCGGTGGAGAAGTTCATGCGTTCGGACGAATGATGGACCACATGGGCGGCCCAGAACCAGCGCATGCGGTGGCTGGCCCGGTGCATCCAGTAGAAACAGAAATCCACACCGAGAAAGGTCAGAAATCCGGTCGTCCAGTTCAGCTCCAGTTCAAGCAGGCGATAGTGATAGCAGAGTGCGTAGACGGGAAAGGCAATCAGACCGGCAAAAAACAACTCAGTAACCTGGTAGCCGGCACCGAGGGCGAAGTTGCGAATAGCCTCCGGCACGTTCATCAACCGTGGGTCATGCCGTATCTTCAGGTATTCCCACAAGGTAACGGCAATGAACACGGGGGTGGCGATGACGAAAATCAGCTGTCGTTCGTCAAGAGCCAGCCAGGGGGCCAGGGACTGCCAGAGGCTGATCAGCCCGCTGTCTTCCAGCACTGTCCGCATCATGTCGATCAACACCATGGCTGCTCCCCAAATTATTTTTGTTGGAAGTCATCATCGCACAGCGTCGGCTAAAGGCGATGTCCTATTGCGCCAGGGTTGCTGGCCTATTCCGCCACCGCCTGGCCAGCGTCACCGGTTCTGGCGATACACCGCGGCGATGGGATCGATGGCAGTCTGCCATTCGGATAGCCAGGCCTGCACAGGCTTTGGGATCTTGGCCGGCTTTGGCCAGGGCACGGGGTACTCGGGCGGCTGGAACAACGGCGCCAGCAGTGAACAGGCAGTGAGATCGGCGCGGGTGAACTGATCGCCGACCAGGAACGGACGGTGCTGATAGATCTCGGCCAGTTCTTTAACCAGAGCCTCGAGGGTTGCCTGTGAGGTATCGGCGGTTTTCTGGTTGATCTTCATCCACTTGCGCATGATCTCATCAACCCGGCTGAAGGCCAGGCTGAGCAGGATACGATTATAGAATGGTGTGCCCGCTGCCAGCATGGGTACCACTATTTTCGGGCGTTGCAGAAAATAGTGGTACACCCAGGTGCGCAGAGCGGGGCCGGCCTGTTCGTCCAGCTTCTGTTCCCATTCAAGAACCCTGGCCTGAAGGTCTGGATCCGCCGGCAATAAGGGCTTGTCTGGAAAGACCTTGTCGAGGTAATCCAGGATATGTCCGGAGCCCTGGATGATCTGGCCGTCGTGTTCGAGTACCGGTACAGACGACTCGGCCCCGGTCAGTTTGCGAATGGTGTTTACATGCTGGCCCGGGAGCAGGTTGACGGTCTGATAGTTGATGCCCTTGTAGTCCAGGGCCCAACGCGCCTTTTCGCAGTAGTGCGAAATGCAGAACTGATAGAGTTTGATCGCCATGGTGTTGCTCCGGATGTCTGGTAACTCAAGATTAACCTTTCTGTAGGCGAATTCCCAAGACGGCAGGCGTAGAATGTAATGGTTATCTCACTATCTATCAGGGGGTTATATGAGTCTTGCAAAGAATGTCATGGCGATGTTGCTGATTACCGGGTCGCTCTGGGGCTGCTCCCTCAATGCCGAGAAAGAGGGTGGAAAGCCCGGGTCGCTGGCCGGTAGCCAGTGGTTGGTGGAAGAGATTGATGGTGAGCCGGTGCTTGAGGGTAGTGAGGTTACCATCGGGTTCACCGATGAAGGGCGGGTGTTTGGCTCATCGTCCTGCAACCGTTACAACGGAGGCTGGCACATTCAGGGTCAAGAACTGGTGTTTTCCCAGATGGCCGCGACGCGAATGGCCTGCCCCGAGACCCTGATGCAGCAGGAAAACCGGTTTCTGAAACTGCTGGGCGACGTTCACGGGTATCAGTTCGCCGCAGATGGCCGTCTGGTGCTTGAGACCGGGCAGGGCGTTACCATCCTGGCCTCGCCAGCCGCTGAACAGGAGTAGTTCCGGTCGCCTTGGCGATGACGTGACACAGAATACGCTTCTGCCTCAGCGCTTTGACTCGATCGTGGTGAATCCAGGATGGAATCTCTACAATGGCGACTTGTAGTCTGGAACAACAGAGGATGTGTTCATGTTTTTGCGACAAGGTGTATCGCTGTCTGTCGTGGTTCTTGCAGGCGCACTGATGAGTGCCTGTGCATCCAGCCCGACAAAGACCGGGTTGTCGGAATTTGGCCGCTATCAATGTGGCCAGTTGGAAGTTACGGTCACCAGCTCTGGTGATGACGAACTGGTAGGGCTGGAGTACTTGAACCGCCGGGTTCTGCTCAAGCCGGCCGAGAGTGCCTCAGGCGCCTTGTTTGTCGCGCCCGGCGACCCGGATACCCGGTTCTGGAGCAAGGGGGAGCGGGCAACGCTGAGCCTGCGTGGCGAGACGCTTCCCGAGTGCCTGGAGCCGGGCGCCATTGAATCCTCGTTTCGTGGGATAGGCACGGAACCGTTCTGGTCTGTTGTCATCGAGAATGGCCAGATGCGGCTGACCCGTCCTTACGACCAGCAAGTCACCGAAGATATCCGCCTGAACGAGATTCTTGCCAATCGTCATGGCCGCGCCTATGAGGCCACGTTGGGTGATGAGCGTGTGGAAGTGCGGATCGCCCACCAGCTGTGTGAAGACCAGATGGCTGGCGCTCAGTATCCGGCTCAGGTTCGTTTGACACTCGGCGATGAGACGTTCGAGGGCTGTGGCGGGGATCGTCAGCGCCTGTTCAGGGGAGCCGAATGGGTTGTGGAAGACCTTGGCTGCGCCGGCATTATTGACCGCTCCAGGATTACCCTGAGGTTCCTGGCGGATAACCGGGTCGCGGGTCGGGCCTCCTGTAATCGTTATGTGGGAAGTTATAACCTGACCGGAGAAGGGCTGTCCTTCAGTCCGCAGGCCACCACCATGATGGCCTGTGCGCCCGCTCTGATGAACCAGGAAAGGCGATTCCTGGAGCTGCTGGAACAGGTAACGGATGGCCGGATTGGCCGGCATGGCGAATTGCTGCTGCAAACACCCGCTGGCGACACCATCAAGGCGTTTCAGTCGGAGGTGGAGAGCCCGTAGGACGCCTTGATTGCGTTCAGTCGGCCAGTTGCAGCCAGTCTGGCCAGGCCCGCATCCAGTAGCCTGGCCAGTTCTTCCGCTCTTGGATTCTCGGCCGCGAAGGCAATGTAGACGGGAGCCTGATGGGCGATACCGGCCAGTCTTGGGGTGGTGTATCCTGCTTGTTCCTGCAAAAACCAGCTCATGACCGCCTGGTCTTCGGCGAAGGTATCTGTGCGTTCCTGTGCCAGTAGTCTGAGGGCTCGCCCCAGGGGCGCTGCTCCGGAGATGACCCAGACTCTTTCGGGATCATCGGCATAGTCTGCAATATAACGATCCAGCTCCGGAGAGTAGGAGTAACCGTTGATTACCAGCAGGGTTTTGCCGTTAAGCGACTCCAGCCCCTTGTATTGCCATTGACTCTCCGGATGGGTATACAAGCCGATACGGGCGGTGCCCATGGGCCGCTCGGGAAAGACAAAGTCCGGGGCGTCACCTTTCAGGGCGCCGATAACGCCATCAATCCGGTTCTCCCGGGCCAGGCTCAGTGAGCGGGCCCAGCCATAGTTTCTGTACTCAACGTCAAAACCGGATGCGGCAAAAATCTCCCGCGCAATATCCACCATATAACCTTCCTCCGGCGCACCAGCCCGGCAGTTATGGGGGCACCAGGGGTCGGCGGCGAGAATGATCCGGTGTTGATCAGGATGGGGGGCAGGTTGCTGGCGCGTGGCGCTTTCCGTAGCTTCATGCCGTCCTGGTTCTGTAGCTTCATCGGGTGAGCAGGCGGCCATCAACAGGGCCAGGATGAGCAACGGGAATCTGGGCATGAGCGGATTGGGTCACGGTAATCTGCGAAGGTGCATTTTCATAGTATACCCTTGCATACTATTTGCAATAACAGGTTCGACACTGTCAACGGACTGAAGCATTTCTGGCGCACACTGTCAGCAGCCGTTGCCAGAGAGCCTGAAATGACCGAACTGAAAGCATTGACGCCCCACGCTGTGATACCAGCGGAGCAAGCCCGCCGGGACAAAGGCCAGAAACGAAGGCTTCGCACCTTCCTGCCGGAGCTGATCCAGCTCGAGCGGCTGCTGGCGGAGGCGCCGGAAGGTGTCTCCAGTTCGGTCCTGTCCCGTGTGAACGTTCGGGACCTGGAGCTGCCGGTCTATCGGGTCGACCTGGGCACCGACCGCAAGGATGTGCCCGTTGTTATGCTGATTGGCGGAGTTCATGGGCTTGAGCGTATCGGCACGCAGGTGGTGATGGCGTGGCTGTCTTCTTTTCTGGCCCGCCTGGCCTGGGAGGACAGCGTACAGGCGCTTCTGGAGCGGGTGCACATCACGCTTCTGCCCATGCTGAACCCGGGCGGCATGTACCTGAACCAGCGCAGCAATCCGAACGGGGTTGATCTGATGCGTAATGCGCCGATCACGGCCCAGGATCGCAGTGCCTTCCTGTTGGGAGGGCAGCGGCTTTCACCACGCTTGCCCTGGTATACCGGTGATCCCGAACAGGGGATGGAAGCCGAGAACCTGGCCCTCGAGTCGGTGGTCCGGGAACTGTTGCCGGGCCGTCCATTCAGTCTGGCGCTGGATTGTCATTCCGGCTTTGGCTGGCAGGATCAGATCTGGTTTCCCTACGCTTACCGCCGCCGGCCCATGCGCCGCATTGGCTCGGTCATGGCGCTCAAACTGATCTGGGAACAGGCTTACCCTAATCACACGTACCGTTTTGAGCCGCAATCTGCCCACTATCTGACCCATGGTGATCTATGGGACTACTTTTACAAACAGGTTAACCGAACCAGCGAGGGTGTTTTTCTGCCGCTCACCCTGGAAATGGGATCCTGGCGCTGGATTCGTAAACGCCCGCGTCAGCTGTTTCGGCTGGAAGGCTTCTTCAACCCACTGGTTCCGCACCGACACCAAAGGGTGTTGCGCAGTCACATGCCGTGGATTGATTTCCTGTTGAACGCCGCTGCCAGTCATGAGAACTGGTTGCCGGGGGCGGATGAAGAGTCCATGCTGAGGGAAGCTGCCATTATGCACTGGTACAGGGATAGCCGATGACATGCACTGGATCCTTCTGAGAGGCCTCACCCGGGAGCAGGGCCATTGGGGCGATTTCCCGGCACAGCTTCGCTCGGCCTTTCCGGAACACCGGTTCCACACCATTGATCTGCCGGGCACCGGCACACTGTTCCGCGAGGATTCTCCCGGCACTATCCCTGAGATTCGCAGGCGCGTCTGTGAGCAGGTCAATCATATACCCAGGCCGTTCAGCCTGTTGGCGTTGTCCATGGGCGGTATGGTGGCCCTTGACTGGGCCCAGCATGCCGAACCCGGGGAGCTGCAGCACCTGGTTCTGGTCAACACCAGTTCCGGTTTCAGCCCGTTCTGGAGGCGCATGCGCCCGCTGGCCTGGCCGCGCGTGACTCAGCTACTGGCCCGTCGAGAGCTGTTTCACCGGGAGCGGGATATTCTGCGCCTGACGTCCAATCGAGAGATTTCACTGTCTTTGTGCAAAGCCTGGTACAGCATCCAGCGCCAGCGCCCGGTCAACTATCGTACGGCGTACAATCAGTTGCGGGCGGCAGTCGGGTTTCGGCCTTTGCCGCAGCGGCCCATGGCAGACGCTCTGCTGCTGGCGAGCAAGGGTGACCGTATTGTGCACTGGCATTGCAGCGCCGAGCTGGAACGGCGTTGGTGCTGGACGCTTCGGCTGCATCCGGATGCCGGGCACGACCTGCCGCTGGATGAACCCGGGTGGATCATCCGGCAGATGGAACAGTGGTTGCCTGGTCAATAGCGGTTGCTTGACGCAACTGTTTTTTGCGGTCACGCTCATTGGCGTCAATTCAACGAGTGAACGGAGCCAATAACAAGATGAAACTCTTCGAAACCCGAACCGCCCCCAACCCACGCCGAGTGCGCATGTTCCTGGCCGAGAAAGGCTTGCTGGACCAGATTGAACTGGTGCAGGTGGATATTGAAAAAGGGGAGAACCTGAGCCCGGAATTTGTTGCCCGCAACCCGATGAAGAAAGTGCCGGTACTGGAACTGGACGACGGCACCTGCATTGCCGAAACCATGGCCATCTGCCGCTATTTTGAGGAAAGCTATCCGGACACCCCCAGCCTGTTGGGTGAATCGCCGCTGGAGAAAGCCCAGGTGGAACAGTGGCTGCGCTGGATCGAATTCTACTTCATGATGCCCACCGGCATGTGCTTTCAGCACACCACCGGCTATTTCAAGGATCGGATGAACCCCATCAAGGAGTGGGGCGAGGAATGCGGCCAGGGCGTCGAGAAATTCATGCATTTCCTGAACAAGCAGCTCGAGGGCAAGGAATACCTGTGCTGTGACCGGTTCACCGCCGCCGACATCAATGCCTTCACCACCGTGGCCTTCGCCCGGGTGGTCAATATCCGCATCAAACCGGAGCAGGAACACCTGCAGGCCTGGTTCGACCGGATCAAGGCGCGACCTTCGGCTCAGGTTTGAAGTTCGCCGGTGACCTTAGGTCCGACCGGCTGATAGTATTGCTCTATAGACGGCGCGCCCTGTTCATCCGGGCGCGCCAAGAGCGAGCCATGCGACTTGAAGGACTGAATGATGAGCGCCAGTGCCAATCTGGAATGTGCGATTAACGCCATCGACCAGGCAAACCAGCAGGATCCCAACCGTGAGGAAATAGGCGGTGAATCCCTTCCCAGGGAATACGCCTATAGCCTGCACATGACCCGCTGGCTGTTTGAGCTGGAGCCGGAACCTTCCGAACGCATGCAGATTGCCTGTCGGGCCCAGCATATCGAGCGCTGGACCATGCCCCGGAGTGACTATGGTGAGGGCCGCAAGAATTACTATCAGTGGCGACAGGCGTGCGGCCGAATGCATGGCCGCCGGGCGGCTGAGATCATGGCGAAGTGCGGCTATCCGCAAGCCGAGTGCGAGCGGGTCGAAACCATTCTGACCAAGCGTAAACTGCGGGAAGACGAAGATACCCAGTTGCTGGAAGACGTGGCGTGTATGGTGTTTCTGGAGCGCTATTTTGCGCAGTTCTTTGAAGATAATCCCGATTACGACAAAGAAAAATGGCTGCGCATTGTGCGCCGGACCTGGGCCAAAATGACGCCCCGTGGCCACCGTGCTGCCCTGAAGCTGGCCGAGGGCATGCCCGCCCATTTGTTGGCTTTGCTGCAGGAAGCGCTTTCTGCGCCTGCCGAGTGAGCCCTGACACTTGAGCTACCGCCCTCTGTTGCATATGATATTCGTTATCATTTGGTAATGGATGTCAAACCATGGCAACGCTGGCCAACCGAAACCCGAAGATTCTGATTGTCGAAGACGACCAATCCCTCAGTGATCAGCTGTCCGGATTACTGGCCTCCCGCGGCTATCACGTGGTGCAGCGCTATGAGGGTGATCAGGCACTGGTTACCGCATTGGGCCAACGGCTGGACCTGATTCTTCTGGATGTGCTGCTGCCGCGGATGAACGGGTTCGAATTCCTGGAGAAGCTCCGTAAAACCCGCCAGACCCCGGTCATGATGCTGACCGCCTGTGGTGCCGAGCAAGAGCGCATTATGGGGTATCAGCAGGGGGCCGATGACTATGTGCCAAAGCCTTTCAGTTTCACCGAATTGCTGCTGCGAATCGAGGCGTTGCTGCGGTGCACCCTGGGCGAAACCGATCAACGTGCAGACCCTGCGACACTGTCTGCCGGTGAGCTGAAGCTTGACCGCCACGCCATGACCGTCAGCGTTCAGGGTAATCCGGTCGTCCTGACTCCGATCCAGTTTCGCCTGCTCTGGATTCTGGTGTTGCACCAGAGCGAACCCTTGAGCAAACCCTATCTCTACCAGGTGGTGCTGGAGAAGGAATTCAGTCGCTATGACCGAAGTCTGGACATGCACCTGAGCCGGGTACGTCGCAAGCTGGTGGAGGCTGGTGTTGCCGGCGATCGTCTCCAGACGGTGCACGGCAAGGGGTATTGCTTCCAGTGAATCACCGTTTGTGGTGGAAGCTGTCAGGCACCTTGGCGCTGGGAACCCTGGTGTTGTTCTGGGTGATTTCCTTTCTGGGGACCACCACCGAACAGCAGATAAGTTTTATCGCCCGCAAGCATCAGGAGACCCTGCAAGACTGGGGGCACACAGCAGAGCGTCTGTACCTGGCCGGCGACGAACAGGCCTTTGCCCGTTGGCTGGAGCAACTGCAACGTGAGGAAAACACCTGGGCCGCTGTGGTTCAGTCTGAGAGGATAGGAAGAATAAAAG
>NZ_AXCC01000073.1:0-891 GCF_000475315.1 Marinobacter sp. EN3 | reverse complement strand
GGCGTTTTTGCAGGGGCGACTAAATAAACGTTTTGATGAGAATGGTGTCGCTAAAATCGTCACACATTATTGAAACATAACAAGTGCAGGTTGTCGGACAGTTACTACGCTGCGCTCCGTACCTGCCGCAACTGCAAGCGTTATGTTTCTCTCAGAGCAGGCTCAAGTCCAAGGTGATCGACAAAAGGGATAAAGTCGCGATCTAGAAACAGCAGTGGTAGCTCTTTCTCTATGCAGAAGGTCGCGATGATGACGTCGGCAGTTTTTCGGATTGTGATGCCCTTTTTGCGGAGTGCCCGATAATTGTCCGTGCAAACAAGTGCCATGTCTTTGCCAAACATTTCATACTGTTCCAGCGAGAGCAGGCTCTGTTTGGTCTGACGATAGTGTTTGTCGTTGCGGATGCCTTGCAGGATTTCCAGAAATATGAGGTCGCCGATAGCGACGGATCCTTGGACTATTGAGGCATCCAACAGGTCAGTCTGCGGGTTCTTGACTCCGTTGAAATAGTCGATCCAGACGCTGGTATCCACCAGTATCATCCGGCGCTCCGCATTTCATCCAGGTCGCCTTCCCACTTAATTTTGCCACGCAGCTTTCGAATTTCCTGCTGCTTGCTAAGCTGGACCAGAAGTTTCAGGCCTTGCTCAACGGCCTCTTTTTTGGTTTCGTAGCCGGAAGCTTTGAGGGCTTCGGCCATCAGTTGGTCGTCAATGACGATGTTCGTTCTCACATGGCACCTATGTGTATAAATATCTAGCTCTATACACAATCTAGCACTTTGGGGAAAACATAACAATCGGCTGCACAGCGACCGATTTTCCGCCGCTACACGGCTCCAAACCGGCGCGTGAGCCGGGCGTTACCCCTAGTCTGCGTATTCCAGACCAA
>NZ_AXCC01000072.1:0-1520 GCF_000475315.1 Marinobacter sp. EN3 | reverse complement strand
AGTCGCCCCTGCAAAAACGCCGTTTTCAGACAGCCAGCAATTTACCGGTCTCTGCCGATTCATCCGGCAACGCCGGGGTTGACCATAAAATAGCCAATATCAGGCGTAAATGCCGTCCGTTTTCATAAGGCCAAAGAAGCTCGACGAGCTTCCTCAGAACCTTCCTCAGGTTCAGGCCAACGCCGCACAGAACCGCGTGTATCGTGTCGCCGGTAAACCCTCTGAGGAAGTTCCGATACATCAGGCCGTCGCTTTTCAGGTGGCCGATGATCGGCTCGATACTGTTTCGTCGGTGTTGCTGATCGGGGTGGGCCCTGCCGCGGCCTCGCCGCTTGCCGGTGATGTGGATCCTGGAGAGGTACGTGCTTTCGCTGCCACGGTAGCCTCGGTCGGCCAACAGATGCTCCGGCATCTTGCGGGTATGCAGAAGCACTCGTTTGAGCGCTGTGTCGACGGTGTGACCATCGTAGGGATTGCCGGCCAGGGCCTGGCAATCCAGCACAAAGCCTTCTTTGGCTGTGGTCACCACGCTGACCTTGGAGCCGAACTCATAACGGGTGCGGGCCTTGCCTTTGGCGATACACACCACTTCCGGTTCGTGCAGGCTGTACAGCCGGGGTTTGACGGTGCGGTCGCCATACTGGTTCAGCAACTGCAAGGCCTGATGGAGCTTGTGATTCAGGCGCTCGGAGCGCTCCTCCATCGTGCGCTGGTCAACGATGGCCTCACAGATCCTGGCCAGGTTCCGGTGCATCCGGCGCAGCACCTTGTGCATCCGCTTGAACTGCCGGGCATGGGCATAGCGGCCCACCTGCCAGACCAGGCCGGGCAACCCCTTACAGAAGGTCTGCCGGAATTTGATGCCCTCATCCTTGGCCAGCGCGACCAGTTGCCGGTGGCAACGGCCTGCAAGGCGGGCGTCACTGGGATAGGCAATCGCCTTGGGCATGACGGTGGTGTCGATGACGGCCACCTTGAGGCTTTCCGGCGCAATGACGCCGGTGTCCTGACCCAGGGCAATGCTCATTTTGAGAAGCTCACAGGCACCGCCTTCGCCAATGCGGTGCCGGAACCGCATCATGGTGGTTTCGTCCATGGGCAGCCGGTGTTGGAAGATCACTTCGCCGCAGAAGTGTTGCCAGTAGGGGTTCTCTACCCAGCGATCCAGAACATCACGGTCTGACAGCGCATACATGTGCTTGAGCAACTGCAAGCCCACGTGTAACCGGATGGGCAGTCCCGGACGCCCGGCTTGCACCGCGTACAACTGACCAAAATGTTGTTCGCAGGCGGTCCAGTCGATCCGTTTACCCATCTGCACCAGTTCGTGCCGGGGGTTGAGGATGTCTTCGAGGTAGGTTTCCAGCAGATCTCGCTGTGGTGCCTGGCGCTTATCCCGTGGGATCATGGGGCTTTCTTCCGGTTTTTGGACGAAACGGGGAGATTTATGATGGATATTATACCCCGAAGTCAGGCCAACTCATTGCCTTTGTTCAGGTTTTTACTTTTGCAGGGGCGAC
>NZ_AXCC01000071.1:0-762 GCF_000475315.1 Marinobacter sp. EN3 | reverse complement strand
CGCAGGGCCGGCGAATGACTCAGCCGCCACGGGCCGTGGGCTGATTTCGCAGTGTTCCAGGCCAATTTGACCGAGACGCCCCGCTTTCTCAGCTCACGATACCCCTTTCGGCCCCATTGCTTCCACACGTAACTTCTCATTCTCCGCCGTATCCACTTGTCCAGGTCCCGCAGCGGGCTCAGTACTTCGGCTGCGTCGAAGTACGCTTTCCAACCAAGCAGGGTTTCTTTCAGATCTGCGATCACCTGGGGCAGTGAGTGGCCCCGTGTTCGGCGGCTCAGTATCCGGATCCGGGTTTTCAGTTTGGTGATGGCTTTGTCAGCCACCTTCAAGCGTTGTCCTTTCCGGCTGAGGGTGAAGCCCAGGAAGCTGCGCTTCCAGGGCCGGTCTACCGCGCTCTTTCGTGTATTCACTGTGAGCCTCAGCGAGTC
The DNA here is from genome assembly GCF_000475315.1 of Marinobacter sp. EN3. NCBI lineage: Bacteria > Pseudomonadati > Pseudomonadota > Gammaproteobacteria > Pseudomonadales > Marinobacteraceae > Marinobacter > Marinobacter sp. EN3. The sequence continues at coordinate 331 of NZ_AXCC01000071.1, read as the reverse complement.
CTCGATAAAGCGCGTCAGACTCACCATGACCCGCTCTCCTGCACGGTGACTGCCCACGTAAATCTGGCAGTCATCCGCGTAGCGGGCGAAGCGCAGGTTGCGCCGTTCCAGCTCCCAATCCAGCTCATCCAGCACCACATTCGCCAACACCGGAGACAGTGGCCCACCTTGCGGTACGCCTTCGGGTGTCGGGGCTGTGCGGTTGTCGATCCGAACACCCGCCTTCAGGTACCGGTTGATCAACCTGAGCAGCGGCCTGTCCGGCGTGTGCCGTTTCAGACGTGCCATCAGGCGATCATGGTTTACCCGATCGAAGAAGGCTTCCAGGTCC
>NZ_AXCC01000070.1:0-229 GCF_000475315.1 Marinobacter sp. EN3 | reverse complement strand
AGAACAACCGGCACTGATTCTCGCCGACCACCACGGCGACGCCCCGAAACTGGACCCGGTCACCTGCAACACCAAAGCCGGTGGCAGCACCCAACAGGCCTGCGTGTTCCAGTTTGCCTACGAAGAACGGGTCAAAGCCGCCACCGTGGCCATGAAGGACTACACCTTCAAGAACCCCGCCTACGCCCTGATGCACGAACAAAATGCCGGCGGTGTTAACCACCGGGAA
>NZ_AXCC01000069.1:0-1678 GCF_000475315.1 Marinobacter sp. EN3 | reverse complement strand
AATGCCGGGCCATTAACGCTTAGCGCACCGGTGACTTTGACGTAGCGAAGCGGAGACAAAGGCATCCGAGTGCCGCGCCTGGTTATGTTTGATATTCGATTTCTACGGCCGACTCGTCTCCACAATGAATGAAGAGTTCCCCTTTCGCTGAATTTGAAGATGAAAACTGAAACCAACCACGGCCAGACTTTTCACGACCATCATCATTTCCAGACCAAGAAAACTCGACTCGCCCTCCATCATCTGGAATGCGGTAGTCGATTTGGCCCTCAACTGCTCCGAATACAAAAAAGCCGAGGCCATCTTCATCGAACTGGAAGTATCCGGGCTCGATAAGATCAACAAAGTCTTGATCCCACATTTCCATCCACTTAATTCGCCAGCGTCCAACGACTTTACTCAAACTACCTCCTTAAAACATAACGCTTGCAGCATGCGCGGCTTTGTAGTGAAGGCGGAGCCGCAACGAAAAAGCCGTCGCTGTGCCTGCGATTGTTAGCTCATTCATTGGGGATTAGAATTTTCTCAAGATCCCAAGTTTTATCGCTCATCTCGCATTTGTACAACAACAGGTTCTTTTTCTTCATGTCAGAAATTATTTTCTTCATATTTTCTTGGGTCACACTTCTTCCATCTATATTTTTTGCAAAGTTCTTTCCGAAGAAAACCTCTTTGATGGCATCCTCGGGAACTGACAAGCAATATAGTTTTCTTTTGCCTATATTTATATCTCGCCATGTACCAGCATTGTTTTTGTATGTGGCTTCTCGAAAACCACTAGCTGTAGGCGGACATCTTACGTTTTTCACAACCCTTACTTCTTCCTCGTATGCCCACTCAACTGATTTATAAAGAAAAGCGGATTTGTAGAATTCGTAGCAGCTGTCATCAAATTTTTCTATATCTGAACCAATTTCCTGTAGGTCTGAATCTGAGGGCATTGGCAATACAATTCTGGGTTTTGTCTTTGTATAGATGATTTCGCCATAGCTCGCAGGAATCACGTTTGACTGAAGATCAAGAAAACCTGCCTTATTTGCATCGAACCCTATCACAATACCCTTATGTGAATCTGCATAATGAGACCACATAAGTGCGTTAAGCGGTTGCCTTGTTAAAGAAAGCACGCCGAAATTATCATTGCACCTACTTTTCACTATAGGGACAGCGATCTCCTCCAACTCCCTCCGCTCTTCGTCTTCATACTTAAATGCGGACATCTCAAATGGATCGTTAAAATCCTTTGGTGACGAAAAACCGATAGACGAGTTATTTATAATCGCCATCCCACCCTCAAAAGAAACGTACTTATACAAAATCATGTCGACATTCGCCTCCTGGCTATCGAGCTAATCGGGATAGGGAGGCACCTCACGATGCCCCTCCTCCCACATCACCGGGCATACGGATCACGTACCACGGCGATTCAGTGACTTGATTCAACCCGTTACCGCACTGCCAGTTCCGGCAGTCCATAGCTCCGGAACAACCGGGCCGGTAAGGCTTCCCGCAGGGCCGGCGAATGACTCAGCCGCCACGGGCCGTGGGCTGATTTAGCGGTGTTCCAGGCCAGTTTGACCGAGACACCCCGCTTTCTCAGCTCACGATACCCCCTTCGGCCCCATTGCTTCCACACGTAACTTCTCATTCTCCGCCTTATCCACTTGTCCAGGTCCCG
>NZ_AXCC01000068.1:0-1135 GCF_000475315.1 Marinobacter sp. EN3 | reverse complement strand
TGCCTCCCTATCCCGATTAAATTTTTTGCCGCACCCTCGTAGACTATGTTGTAATACATTGTAGTAGCCAAACTCGAGGGTATAGTCATGAGCGTCACCACGGTTCGCCTTCAAGCAGAAGTTGAACAGCACCTGGAAGCAATTGCTGGCAGGTTGCACCGGAGCAAAGGTTGGGTAATTAACCAAGCATTATCGGAGTACATAGAAAAGCAGCAGCTGGAGCAAGAGCGCTGGAAACAGACCTTAGAAGCAATGGAGTCCGCTGCACAAGGCAAGGTTGTTGATGCCCGCGAGGTTCACAGCTGGCTTAATAGTTGGGGAACCGACAACGAGCAGGATGCACCGAGGTCAGGTAAGTGAAACTGGTTTACACGGACGAAGCCATTGAAGATTTACAGCGCCTCAGGGAGTTCATTGCAGTCCACAATCCTTCGGCGGCAGCCCGGATCGCCACCGAACTGGTTGGCAAAATCGAATTGCTTCCTGATTTTCCCAAGATGGGCACGCCAGTTGAAATGGCACCGGTGCCTGACTCTGTTCGAGATATGGTCTTCGGGAAATATGTCGTTCGATATTCGCTCCATCCCAGTGCCATCATCATTCTCCGGGTATGGCATGGCCTTGAAGGTGAGCGGTAGTAATTTAACCAGGCGCGTCACTCGGATGCCTTTGTCTCCGCTGCGCTGCGACAAAGCCACCGGTGCGCTTCAGCGTTAGCTGGTAGTGCTTTGGTCTTTTTTGGTGGCTGGGTGCCAATGGCCTTGGCCGAAAGTGAGTAGCAAAACTGGTAGTGCGGTGATGTTGCCAAGGCCCGCAAATTGGGCGTGTTGCTGGTAGCTCAATCGGTCAGCGGTATTGGTAGTAATTTGAGTGTTCTGGTCGTGGGGCTGTCCGTCGAGAGCTGGTTCCTTGCTTACCTGCTACTCTGACGTTCAGGTTCATTCCCCGCATCGTTGGCTGTGGTTTAGACAAAGTGCTTCAGCACATTTTGGTGCAAGGGCAGCGGTGCAGGCTGCGATGTTGGTTGCCAAGGATCGGGCTTCATTGATGCCCCCAGCTAACCAGTCGCTGTAGTACGTTCCCGGCCTGACGGCCGTCCACCGGACGCCACTGTCGTGGCGCCGCTAAGCTCAGC
>NZ_AXCC01000067.1:0-730 GCF_000475315.1 Marinobacter sp. EN3 | reverse complement strand
GGTTGGCTAATAAAGAGAGCAAAAGGGTCTGCACGGACCCATAGCATTAGCGCGCAGAGATTGTTTTGGCTGGCAAGGCGCAGGTTGAGTGAAAGAGGGAGCGTACACGCGTACGTGACCGATTGAGCGAAAGCTGCAACACAGTCCAGGCGAAACAAGATCAAGCGATAATGGGTCTGTAGCTCAGGTGGTTAGAGCGCACCCCTGATAAGGGTGAGGTCGGTGGTTCAAGTCCACCCAGACCCACCAGAATTGTTCAGCTCGTCGTTGTCGAAGTACTTGCATAGCAGGCTATGCGGCGCACTTCGACGCCTAGATCTGATCAATTCTTGTAGATAGCTTCTTGGGGCTATAGCTCAGCTGGGAGAGCGCCTGCCTTGCACGCAGGAGGTCGGCAGTTCGATCCTGCCTAGCTCCACCAAACTTTACTGACTAACTTCGGTTAGCAGTGTGCAGAAACAAGTGTTTCAGCTTGATGAAAGTTCGAAGCCCTTCTTTCTGATCACTGGGTCAGATTTGCTCTTTAACAAATTGGACGAGATAGAACACGAATATTTTTCTCTCATTATCTCCGAGAGAAAATGTTCAAAGTGATAGCGATTTCAAGCGTTATCCGGTGTTGTCGTTGAAGTGGTTGTTCTATTGCTTCAAGTGACTGTCTCGAAGATGCCTCGGAATCAGGCTTGCCTGGTGATGGGTGTGACTTCGCGATCAGTTGTCTTGGGGTTAT
>NZ_AXCC01000066.1:0-8373 GCF_000475315.1 Marinobacter sp. EN3 | reverse complement strand
GTTACGCTCAAACTTTGCTTTAGACATTTCGACCAATCTCCCTAATCAACCAGGATCGCAACGTTGACCGGATAAAAAATGGAGCTCATGACCGGAATTGAACCGGTGACCTCATCCTTACCAAGGATGTGCTCTACCGACTGAGCTACATGAGCATTAAAACCAAATTGGAGCGGGCAGCGGGAATCGAACCCGCGTCATCAGCTTGGAAGGCTGAGGTAATAGCCACTATACGATGCCCGCGAGCAATTAGTGGTGGAGGGGGCAGGATTCGAACCTGCGAAGCTTTCGCGTCAGATTTACAGTCTGATCCCTTTGGCCACTCGGGAACCCCTCCCGAACAAATCCGCAAAAGCGAACCTGCTTAAAACTTAAAGTGGAGCTGGCGGACGGAATCGAACCCCCGACCTGCTGATTACAAGTCAGCTGCTCTACCAACTGAGCTACGCCAGCTCACATTCGCCTGTTCAGCGAGGGCGGTATACTACGGATTTTTTTCCGGCCTTGCAACACCTTCACAAGCATTGCTTTCAACGAAATCGAACTCGTAACCGGTTTCCGCTTCAACCGCTTGAACCCATTCACTTTCTGCCATGGATTCAACCTCAAAAACGAGCGCGTATCCTAAACGATTTCGAGGGAACTTGGCCAGCACTACATTCAGATTTGCCTGTTTTTTTTCTGCCATTACCGATTGCGCAGCCTCAAGGGATTCGAACAGCCCCAGGGAAATGGCGTTACGGTACTCTCCACGGGAAACAATGTACGATTCCACGCCCTGAAGATAGAGCTCACGGAACTGGGCTCGCGCTGCTTCCGGCGGCTGCGGAGGAATCAATACCCAATGCAGGGGCGGTAACTCCTTCTCAACCTCAACAATGCCGACTTTATGCTTGAGACCGGCCGCCACATTCTCGGCGTCATCCCTCGCATCAAACATTCCGAGCGTTATCCGTAGACAACTCTCTTCCCGGGAGAGGCTCTCCATGGTCTCGGAAGCCACTTTCAGACTGGAGACACGTGGCAGGGTTCCAGATGAAACGCCGACATAACGGGATGGCTCGATCCAGGCCGGCACAAACCAAACGGCCAGATTGAGAGCTGCCAACAGAAACGCCAGCCACTTCATCACAGAACGCCCGCGCTGGCGATTCGCTCAAGACCGTCAAGCACCATACCCTCAACTACGTTTGCCTCAAGACCAAGGGCCTGCAAACGCCGGGCATCGCCACCGGTCAGATAGATCGCAGAGAGTCCAAAGGCTTTTGCATCGCGATGAATCCCCTGGACAAGGGCCTCGGTGAGCCAGGCCAGACCGTGGTTGACGCATTCGCCGGTCGATTGTCCCGGGCGGGTGTCGAGTTGCTCACTCTGCTCAAATCCAATTCGTGCCGCATCCACTTTCAGACTACGGCGCATCATCTGGAGCCCAGGAAGAATGTAGCCACCGAGGTGTCGCCCGCCGGCATTCACATAGTCCACGGTGACGGCGCTACCAGCATCGACAACGGCGAAAGAAGCCTTACACCTGACCCAGCCTGCCAGCATGGCATGCCATCGATCAGCCCCCATGCGCGACACATCCCCATAGGAATTGGACAGGCCATCGCGCGTCGACTCAGCCCAGCAATATTCAACAGGCACCTTGGCCCGGGCAAGCAACAGTTCATGAAGTTGCGCGCGGGCGCTTTCCGAGGCCACCGTCGACACCAGAATTCTGTCAATGTCAGACCAGTAGCCTGAAAGTCCGATCAGGGGCTCAGCATCTGCCATGACCGCTGCCCCTTCAAGAGGGCCGCCTGTTCCAGTCAGTCGCCATTTCAGGCGGGTATTACCAGCGTCAATCAACAAAATCATTCAGACACCCGCAAACTGATATCGCCCGCCCGCACCGGTATTTCGCCCTCTGCTGTTTTCAGGAGGTAGTTCCCGGTTTCGTCGATACCGCCTCCCACGCCCTTTAATTCACCGTCACGGGTGACGAGGGGCAGGCCGTTAAAGATATCACGGCGCTGCCAGCGCTCCCGGAATTGCCGGAAGCCGCCAGCCTCAAATTCTGTCACTGCTGCCAGAATGTGAGTAATCATCCCGGCAGCGAGTTGGTTGCGAACCCAGGCCTGGTCTGGCCAACGCTTGTCCAGGCTCGTCCAGGGCTGATCAACGTCTTCAGCTTGAGTCATATGCACGTTGATACCGATTCCTGCGATCACCTGAACACAACCTTCCTGGAGTTCGCCCTGGATTTCTACCAGGATCCCACCAAATTTCTGGCCCTGGGCAAACAGGTCATTGGGCCACTTGAGCCCTACCTCACCGCCCCCTACCTGCTCAATGGCATTGGCGACGGCAACGCCCAGGGCCAGACTGAGGCCATCCAGGGCCGAGAACCCACCTTTTATCGACAACCCAAGGCTCAGGTAGAGGTTCTGGCCCTTGGGGCTGGCCCAGTTCCGACCTCTTCGACCACGGCCGGACGTCTGACAGTCAGATAACACCACCGGGAGTGGCGCCGACGTCAGTAGGCGCGCAACCTCGGCGTTTGTGGAATCCACTTCATCCAGAACAGTGAGCTGTATCCGCTCTCGAACCGAAGCATTGAGCTGACCAAGAATGATGTCACGGTCAAGCAGGTCCAGTGCGGACACCAGCTGGTAACCCTGCCCGCGAATGGTCCGTATGTCAGTTCCGTCGGCGATAGCCTTGCGGATATGCTTCCACACCGCCGTCCGGGAAACGCCCAGCTTCTGGGCCAGCGATTCACCGGAATGGATTTCACGATCACTGAGCAGGGACAGCAATGCATTGGATTTCATCAATGAGCTTCCAGACGGGGAATAAACAAGCCCGGATTAAACAACAGGAGGGGATTGAAAAGCAAAGGGGCAGCACTGGCCTTGCCCCTTTACCGGTCGCGACGTCAGGGGATAGGTGTCGCGGTCAGGTTTGCGCGAATATTCACGTTCTGCAGCACGGCGCCGAACACGGCGGTCTGGGCGCCACCCACAGGATGAACCAGATCGATATTATTTATGGTCAGTTCCTTGAAACGGGTTTCCGCCTTGACCGCGAATCCCAGTGGACGGTTCAGGCGATCAGCCTCCGAAGGAGAGGACACATACCGATAACCCTGGGGGGCCGAGGCATCCATAATCTTTTCATCTCCACGGGCGCCATTCACCCCCAGCGAGTCCGCTCCATTTTCTTTCTTCACGACTCGGGTCTGGTAAACGTCAACGGATAGATCGGTTTGAATACCGTAGGTATTGTCGTCGACGCCATCACCATCGAAATCACCACCGTCACTCGTGTAAATATTGTCCAGAACCAGGCGGGTTCCGGAACCATTCACGGCCCGCCCCTGGCCATCGACGGTCCGATTGGTTTCCCACAACAGCGAATTCCGCTTCTCGCTGCTCTGAGCACGGGCGAGGATGTTCTTCATCTCGATCGTGACACCTTCCTCGCCCCGCATTTCCCACTCACCGCCCGATGCCGAACAGGCCGAGGCCGACGCACCAGCGCCACCCACACAGACGTTGCCGGCACCACCAGGCTTGATCAACGTCGTGCTTCCCTGTTCAAAACGCTGGATCTTCAAACGCCCAAGGCTCTCTCCATCGACCCCATTACCGATCCGGACATTGCCGATATCCATGGTGCTCCAGGACTCTTCCGTTGCCAGCGCCAATCCTTCATCGGTAACATCCAGAGTCATGTTACGAACATGACCATCATAGGTCATATCGGTCAGCCAGAGACCTTTCTGGGGCTGCTCACCGTTACCTTCGTCATAAGGAGCGGCAATCACTGCAGCACGACCGTCACGAATGTGAATATCCGAATTAATCGTCAGGCCCTCACCGGAAGCGCCACCGGCTCCGAGCGTCATATGGCCGTCCAGCGTAAAGTCGTAGGCGGGATAGATGCCGAGCGCCAACAACAACTCTGTGCCACCCTGCAATGGCGCGTCATCACTGCCAACGCGCATACCATTAATTCGGTAACCGGCCTTAAGCCCCTCGAAACCAATACGCAAACCGTCATAGAATCGGGTTTCACCCTGGACACCGTCACGGGTGACATTTACGGTGATATCGCCCTGCCCCCAGGACTGAAGCCCACTGATAATCACCCTGTTGCCGTCCTCGGTATAGCTCAGATCAGAAAGCCGGAGGCTCCACTGAGCAGCCAGTCTCAAACCCTGGGCACCGGCATCGGCATGGCCTCCGCCCTGCAGATAGAGCGCATTGGTGTAGTTGCGACCACCAAATACCTGGTCTTCCAACAGAAAGCTCAGGTTGAAGGCCCCAAAGCTCTTACCAGCACCGCCAATCTCAATGGCTCCGACCTCAAACTCGCCTTCCATTCGCCCAAGCGTTAAACCCACTGCCGGACGGCCCCGCCAGTCCTGATCCACATCCAGGCGCAGATCCTGAATACGGTAGGCGCCAGTGATGTCTCTCAAGGCGAGGGAATGACCATCATCGTGATAGAGGAAAGACGCGCTATGAATGGTTGTCTCGTTATCAAACCTCAAACCCTCCCCTGCGCGGCCTCCTGCGGATATATCGGTCGTTGAGGAGAGTTCGTACTGGCCAGAGAGACCGCCATAGCTGGGCAACAGGTCACCGTTACTATTGGTGCTACGGCCATATATCGCAGGATCGCTGGAATATCGAATAGCACCGACCTGCCAGCTACCAGTCACTCTGGGAGCCGTCAGTTCCAGGGTCTGGCCCACCCTTTCCAGAGTTACCCCCAAGGCCTCAACGGACATCGTAATATCGTCCAGAAACACCGAATTGCCGTTGGTTCTGTAGCCCAGGCGGCCGCCCGTCATGGTGTACGCGGAATCAAATTCATAGCCATTTCCACCAGCGGTCTGCTGGCGCAGGCTCAAGGTGCCTTGAAGGCTATGGTCAAAGAAAATACCCCCCATGCTGACACCCGGCGCGCCGGCCAGCCTAATGTCCGAGAATTCGACCCGCCGGTCTTCCACCAGGTATTCAAGATTCAACGCGGCATCGCTGCCAATGTCGATCCTGGTTCGGTGAAATGCGCCCTGCCCGGGCACCTCGGAGGAACCCACACGCATACCTTCCAGATGGACGCCCTTTCCATCGTCGTAATAGGAAAGCTTGTCGGCGGCCATGGTCAGGTCAGTTTCGATGGTAATCCCGCTCTGGCCTCGTATCTCAGACAGCGCCCGGTCATCAAGGCTCTGGAGATCTGCAGCGGTTATCATCGAATAGCTGCCCAGGCCCAGGACGACCGTACTCAGGGGCAGGATTCCGGAAAGCTTACGAGTCATGATGCCTCCTGGCTAAGGGGTTCCATCCGGAAAAACCAGAAGGTTACCCTGCATGATCACGTCCCCCTGCATTTCCACCGCAAAGATGTCGGTTTGCTGAAAGCCGGGGTCAGTTGGTCGTGGCGTGCTACTGGAAGCGATTTTGAACTGTACGTCAGAAAACCGGACAACATTTGGCAAGCCCAGCTCAATCACATCACGGTCAAAGAGTGCACCATCCCCCCCAAAGCCGGAATCGATCGAACGCACCCTCAGGGTCAGACCCTCAAAGGCGAACATCCCCCGAATTTCATCCAGTACCATCCATCCGCCATCCTGCTTCAGCCGATAGGCAAAGCGAGCACCGCATTTCTTATCTGCCTCGTCACACCGGCCAAAGTAGTTGTTCTGAACCGGACCTCCCATTTCGTTGATGCTGATATCGCCAGACAGATAGATCCCCCCCTGACCGGAGATATCAGCCAGGGCCTCGTCCGCGAGCGGCGACATCTCGGAATACGCCAAGGCGGGAAGCAGGGCCGTAAAGAGCAGGCAAAACCGGGTAGCTGAACAACAAGTCAGACGGATCATGGCGCCAAGTCCTTGGTTCTGATTTCCAGGTGCTGAATGAGCATTCCTTCGATGCGGGCGGAGCCAAAATCCCGGTCACCGACACCAAAGTTGCCAATCCGGAGATTGCTCCGGTATTCCGGATTGGTGTAATAGGCTTCATAGAAGTCCCAGGTTGCGGTATCACTGCCATCCCGAAGCCCATTGGCGGCAATCTGCCCGGGTGCCGGTGCAGTAATAGCATCAACCTCCAGCACGAAATTACCCGTACCGTCGACATCAAAAAACACAGGCTGAAGCTCGTTACCGATCGCCAGTTGAAGGACAAAATCGGACATGGTGATGCGGGAGCCACACTCGCTGCCATCCTGAGTACAGGCGTTGATGGTCAACTCCGGAGAGTAGAAGTTCAGCTTGAACTGGCCGGCCATTTGCTGGCGCGCGTCATCACCCCAGAGACGCAGGTAGCTGCCGTCAATTACGGCACTTTTAGCATGGATATTCAGGTTGGCAGAGCGGTCGTCACCCACCGCGACATTCATCTGCATTCCCATATCGGCTCGCTCGCCGATCCAGGATTCAGTTGCGGGGCGGCTTGAACAGGTACCGCTTCCGGCAGCCGCTGAGCCACCCAGGCAATCGTAACCCTCGGCCGCACTGAGCATCGAGGGCGCGGCGATTTCCAACACCGATTTATCTCTGACCCCGATCGTGTTGCCATCCACCACGTCAATTCGCCAGGGATGCAGTAAACGCCCCAGGTTGACCGGGGTCAGATTCTGACCATAGGCGGAATCAGCGCCCGCGATGTACAAGTGATTCACGGTGATATCCACGTCCTGCCCGTCCGTGCTTTTGATGCCCGTGATTCGGAATATACGGGCCTGGTTGCCATTGGCATCCGGCGCGTCGGTTCCATGGGAGAAGGCAAAGTTATCGAGAACCAGGCCTATGCCGGCGCCATCGATCTCGGACATCTCGGACTCATTAAGAGTCACCATCTCAGCCTGGAGGGGCAAAGACCACAAGAGCGCTAACGACAACATTGAAGTGCAGGGGAAGTTGCAGAACCCAAATCCTCTCATCAGAACAGCCCCCGGCCACGGTCTATGTACTCAGTCCGATAACGGTCCGTGCCGTACAACGCCTCATTCAGGTTTACCTCGGTGGCGCCATTGGGGATATTGAAGAATGCACCGGACGTCGCCCGAATAAAGTCCTCCACCGTGATATCGGTTTTCTTGACGTCCTTGAGCCAATCCAGATCTTTGGTCTGAAACGAAATAAAAGCGCCATCGGCGGGACCGGTAATTCGCCGCTCACCATTGACCTCCTCAACCTGGCCAATCGGGAAACTGTTGTAAATATCCAGATCAAAGCAGGAGTCTATTCCCAGCACCATGCAATCCTGGGCATAGACATAGATGTCACCAGCACCGCAGCTGAAGAAGGAACAATCCGGCACCTCAATCTCCGAACTGGATCCCCAGCCAATCAGGTTCTTCAGAGACCAGCGGGTGAATCCGGCGGCACCTTCAAGAACGAACTTTTCCCCGTTCGGAATACCGATATACTCCGCACGAATGGGATCAAGCTCGCCAATGCGCGGGTCATCTTCCGCTCCATAGACCAGCTGCGCCTTGGTGGCGAGCGGACTGCCCGATTCGAGCAAAGGGGTGAGCAGTACAATCAACTGGTCGAAGAAATTGCCGGTGGAGTTAGCCTCCCGCAACCCTTCACCCCGATCGATGATGTCGACATTGACGTTGCCCGTCAGCGTTTCGATCTTTCCGGAAAGAATGCCCATGGACTCGCCAAAGCCAAGGCGAACACCTACCACCTCATTGGTGGTTTCATCAAAGGCAAACTCGAAGAACGGGCTATCGATCATGAACGGAACAATCTCATTCTCGCCATAGGCTGAGCCATCGGGGCGATATTGTCGCGGAGCATCAGGGTTCTTGCTGTAGTAGGCCTGGTTATTGATGTACCCGAGCGCAAAATCGCGGATCAGCACATCGGAAGAACCCTGCTTCTCACCCGCTCGCTCATATCGCCCCATCTCGAGAACATCAACATTGGTATGGATTTCGATATCCATACCGAGATTGACACGGGTATAGGAGGTATTTTCGTTGGGATCGGGATGGTACTGGCGGTCTATGGAGACAAAGGCCTGACCTGTCACCTCGGACAGCTCGGCATCAGAAATGGGCTGCAAATCTGCATGGGCAGCCGAAGACAGCACCATGGACAGCGCGAGGAATAGTCTTTTACGTGTACTCATAGCCATACCTGCCCGCCGTTTGTTGTTATTGACGGCAATGATCGAATGACTGATGAGTGTCTCTGAAGCTGGCTTTTTAGTCTTTTTTTCTGCCAGTCTTGAGGGAATGCTAACGCTATTTACCGAGCGTAACTGTGCGCCTGATCACAGGGTCATATCTGCTCGCTTTCCTGCAGGCAATAAAAAACCCCCGACAGCGAAGCTGTCGGGGGTTTTAGGTATTAGG
>NZ_AXCC01000065.1:0-561 GCF_000475315.1 Marinobacter sp. EN3 | reverse complement strand
GCGGACGTACTGGGCGGTGTAACCCTCCCGGCAGGCCTTGTGTGCCAGAGCACAGGCCAACCAGGTTTTCCCGACGCCAGTCGGGCCGGTGATGAGCACGTTCAGGTGTTCCTTCACCCACTGGCAGCTGGCCAGACTCTGGACAAGCCCTTTATCCAGGCCCCGTGAGTTCCGGTAATCAATGTCTTCGAGGATGGCGGCGTGTCGCAGCTTGGCCCGGCGCAGGCGGCTGCTCATGCGTCGGTTGTCCCGTTCCGTCATTTCCCGGTCGACCAGCAGGCCAAGGCGCTCCTCGAAGCTCAGGTCGGTAATGTCGGGGGTGGCCGATTGATCCGCCAGGGCGGCGGCCATGCCGGTCAGTTTGAGGGCGTGGAGCTTATCCAGCGTGGGATGTTTCAGCATGTCAGGTTCCTTCAGTGGTAGTAGGCGGGGCCACGGATGTTGTCGTGTGTGTCGGGTAAGGCCAGTTCTTGTTGCTCTTCCAGGGGCTGCTCATCCAGGCGATGCTTGAGGATGGATTCGATGCTCTTGTATCGGCAGCTGCCCAGCATCAGGGCGCGT
>NZ_AXCC01000064.1:0-479 GCF_000475315.1 Marinobacter sp. EN3 | reverse complement strand
TACACCGCCCAGTACGTCCGCCTGACCCGGCTGCTACGAGAGCTGACCATCGCCAAGGGCGATGGCCAATACTCAAAGCTCCTGACCAGCCTGGCCAAGGTCGACGTGCTGATCCTGGATGACTGGGGGCTGATGAAGCTGAGCGCGGAGAACCGGCGGGACTTGCTGGAGGTGCTGGAAGACCGACATGGCCGGCGCTCCACCATCGCCACTAGCCAATTACCCATCGAGGAATGGCACGGCATCATCGGTGACGCCACTCTGGCAGATGCCATCCTGGACCGGCTCGTACACAACGCCTACAAGATCAATCTGCGGGGCGAATCCATGCGAAAACAGCAGGCAAAGTTGACGGGCACTGAGACTTCGGAGTAAGAAGAGAAACCCCGCGTCGCTACGCTCCGATGGGTGGCAGCCTTGCTCCGGTCCGGGTGGCAGGCTTCACGTGGAATGGGTGGCAACCTTCAGCGGTTTACGCA